>NZ_JAPEHX010000035.1:0-31761 GCF_028823655.1 Exiguobacterium sp. B2(2022)
TTCTATACTCCACACTCCACGATTTCACGAAGTCGATTTCGGCTTCTCAATGACGACTTTTCCATGTTCATCTAAGAGAGGCGTCATTCCACTCAATCCTAAGCCGCTAGTCATCAAATAGTGAACGCCTGTATAGCTATCCACGACAATTTTTATAATTCCACCACTCATATGCTGTTTTGACTTCAATACAAATCGTTGTCCCACGAAATGTCTTCCTCCTCTTTTTCGATTTAGAATGCCTTCATCATCATCATCTCATATCTACATAAGGCACATACTATTTTTTACCATTCCAATCATTCTAAGAGTTCATTTACATCCTTACCTTGATTACATACATCATTACGATAAACAAAAGTTTACAAAAAAGACGAACCAAGGCGCATTTCACACCCCAATTCGTCGACAGTCTGACGTTATGTTAAATTTTCTTCACAAACTCTGACTTCAGTTTCATCGCACCTAGACCGTCGATTTTACAGTCGATATCATGGTCACCGTCCACAAGTCGAATCCCTTTTACTTTCGTTCCTTGTTTGACGACAAGCGATGTGCCTTTCACTTTCAAATCCTTGATGACAGTGACAGTATCTCCATCTTGAAGTGGATTTCCGTTCACGTCTTTGATTTGAGACGCGGCTTCCGCTTCGGCTGCCTCGCTCGGTGACCACTCATAGGCGCACTCCGGGCAGACGAGCAGTGGACCGTCCTCATATACATAAGACGATTGGCATTTTAAGCAATTCGGGTACTCGTTCATACGTTTTCCTCCATTCGATTCACTCGTTTCAGTATATCGTATGGAGGGGCACCCTTTCTAGACGGTTCATCCTTCCGTAGGTGACGCAGGACCTTCTAAATCGAGTTGATAAAACGATAAATCGAGCCATTTTCCGAATTTATATCCGGCATTTCGAATCGTTCCTGAATGTACGAATCCAACTTTTTCGTGGGCACGGATGCTCGTCACGTTCGACGCATCAATTCCACCAATCACAGTCTTCATCCTTCTCGCTTCTGCGATACGGATGATTTCCTTTAATAATTTGTTGCCAATTCCTTTCCCGCGATAGCCAGGGTGTACGTACACGGAATGCTCGACTGTGTAGTGGTAAGCCGGCCACGGGCGGAATGGCCCAAACGTCGCAAATCCCATGACGACATCATCCTCGACCCACACGATGATCGGACAGTCTTGTTCTTTCTTCTCTTCATACCAGGCGATCCTGTTCTCGAGCGTCACCGGTTCATAATGATAGACGGCTGTGCTGTTCACGATTGCGTCATTATAAATATGTAAAATCATTTGAAGATCGTCTCGCCGACAGTTGCGAATCATACCAACACCTACTTCTCGTTTTTTTCATTATACGAATCCCCTCTTCAAAAGACACGAAAAAAGTGACCGGTCCCATCGACCAGTCACTCAGATTATGCTGCTAGGCGGTCACACATCGAGGCGCATTCTGCACAGACGCGTGCACATTCCTGACAATGCGCGTGTTTATGTTTCCCACACTCTTGTGCACAGGCTTTGCAGATGACCGCACACGCTCGAGCAAGTTCTGGGACAAATGCCGAATCACGCGTCATTGCCTCGGCGAGAAACGCACAGGCCGCGGCACATTCACGGTCGAGCCGGATACAATCGACCATCATCTGTACATCTTTTTCCTCTAGACAGGATTCCAAGCAATCATTACATGTCTCCACGCATTCGTGGAGTGTTTCGAGTTCATTCGCATAGATTCGATGAGCCATTCGTCATTCCCCTTTCACTTCTCCTTTGGATTTGGACACGTTACTCATGTTCCCTAATCGACAAAAGAAAGATAAGCGATTCGATTAAGTAAGGCCTCATTATACTGTTTCGGCATGAAACGATAACGATAGAGACGATACATTCGCTTCAAGTCTTCCCATTGATGGTCGATTTGTTGTCCTTGTCTAAAGCGTGCCAAATCAATCAAGAAAATCTGTCCGTTCGGGGTCAAAATAATGTTTCGCAAATGGACGTCCGATGGGGTCAATCCTAACAACCGTGCTTGACGAAGTGCTTCGTCCACGATTTCGATATAAGACGGGTCAATCCAGATGCCCTCTGTCAGACACTCAAACAGCGTCTTCCCTTCGATGTAATCTATGACTAAATAAGAGTCACCCGCTTCATAACAAGTCGGAAAATAAGGAAGCCCTTTTAGCTTTTCATAGATGGCTGCCTCTTCGATTGCGATTTGTTCGTATCCCGGAAAGAACACTTTAATGACGCGGTCCCTTTCTTTTAAACGAAACACGGCCGCACTGCGTCCAATCCCGTGTAACTGAAGCTCGGGGTGCATCGCCACTACCTGAAACGAGTCACCCACCCGTTCGAAGGTGACGTCCGCATATGGTTTATAGTCACTCATCTGTCACGCCTCTTTCCTGTTTCTCTTCTTTATCATCATAGCGTATACAAGCTCATTTGACGTTAAAACTGCTCGAGAGGTGGCAAGTGACGCGCTTTCTTTGAAGACGTATAATGAAAAGCGACTGACAACCAAGGAGGAGTTATTATGCAACGCATCGCTTTAACAGAAGAATTATCATTCTCACGCGTCATCCATGGAATGTGGCGACTCGCTGATTGGGATATGACCCCACAGGAACGGCTCACGTTCATCGAACAATGTCTCGAACTCGGTATCACGACGTTTGACCATGCAGATATTTATGGCGGTTATACATGTGAAGGATTATTTGGGGAAGCGTTAAAACTAAAGCCTGAACTCCGCGACCAAATGGAGATTGTCACAAAAACGGGCATCAAATTGACAGGATCATTCAATCCGGGTCAAACGCTCAACTATTATGACACGACAAAAGAACATATCATCGCGCAAGCGGAGCGTTCGTTAAAAGAACTCGCCATCAATCACATTGATACATTATTGATTCACCGCCCAGATCCGCTCATGAACCCGGATGAAGTGGCCGAGGCCTTCATTACGTTGCGTGATAGCGGGAAAGTACGTGAATTCGGTGTATCCAACCACGTACCGTCTACACAGAACTTGCTTCAATCACGTCTCCCGTTCCAACTCGTGACGAACCAACTTGAACTCTCTCCAATGCAATTGAAGCATTTCGAAGATGGATCGGTTGATCTTTGTCACGAAAAACGGATGCCACTCATGGCTTGGAGCCCACTCGCAGGAGGTCAGCTTTTCAAAGACGAACAGTACGCACCTCTTCGTGAAAAACTCGAGGAGATTCGCGCACGGCACAATGCGAGCGGAATCGATTCGATTGTGTATGCATGGCTCATCAAACACCCTGCGAACATTATGCCAATCATCGGATCAGGAAAAATCGAGCGCGTTCAAACAGGTGTCGACGCACTTCAAATCGATCTTACACGTGAAGAATGGTTCGAAATTTTGAAGGCAGCACGCGGGCGAGATGTTGATTGAAGGGAACTTCATCAAATAAATCCCATCGGATTCTAATCTGATGATTTAGACGAAAAATTTTTATTTTTCAAATCTGCTTCAAATCAACGTTTTTTCGTCAAAAATCGACACGGCAAAAAAGGTTAAAAGTAAAAATAAAACATAAATGGTTTTATCCCCCGTCCAGTTCAAGTTGGACGGGTTTTTTCATTTTTTTTTAAAATAACACATTAATTTTCCTAAGACTAAAGTCACAAAAAAATGGTGCTAGAATGGTGAAAGTGATTCATCGAAGGAGAGTACCGATGTGAAAAAGTACCTGATTTTCAGTACCCTCGTCATCCTATTTTTCTTATTCGGGTGCGAGGAAGAACGCGCACTCCGACTCCAACCTGCCCCAGAATATTATCAAGGACGTGCCTTGTTACCGAATGGACAACAAATCGAAATGCCAGAATCTGATCGCGCATTGATCATCGAATTGTGTCAACCAGATAATGCAGTTTCGACAATTCCGAGCGGCGAGAGACGTTGGCTTGGAACAGTCACGCTGACACAGCCCTTAACAGATGTCGCCACATCATCCGCGTTCCCGACGGCCACATTGTTTACAGTCAATAATGAATCGTATGTACAATGTCAGCTAGACTCGATTACGTATGTCACCAAAACAAACAATCTTCCTGAAAGCTTACATGATGTCCAATATACAGCAGACTCTTATCCAGATATCGCGAAGATTCGCTCTGCCGAACCACATGAATATGACCATTTTGCTGAAGAGATGAAAAAGCCGATAGGTAATGAGCCCTATCCAGAACGAACCGGAATCGAACATACCCTCTTCCATATCACGATGCCGTTTAACGGAGAATTTGAACTGACATTGACATCGTCAGAAGGAGAAGAGCGTCTGATGATTCCGATTGATGCATCACGTCATCCTTATCTGTCAGTAGGTCTCGGGACAGAGCAATCGGATGATACGTTACAATATGCGATTTACACCAGTTCAGATCAAAACGATTATCAAACGGTCTTACGACCGAAAGATGGTCATATGTCACAGGTATTCGGTGCGAAGGCAGCATCTCAATTGCCATCCGTTCTTATACCCGGACACAGCTATCCACTGTATAGTTTTACGTACATGAAAGACGGAACGGCGCACCGTCAGCTCGTCTCCATCACGTATCATCAACCAGAATTAATGGATGGAGAGGAATTGAATAAACAGATTCATGAAACGTTAAGCGGTGAACGCCATGCCCTGTTTCATGAGTTAGCGCTTCTCGGTACAGAGTCAAAAGACGCCTCGTTTTTACAGCATGTCGGAACAGAAGAAGTAGACTTTCTCTTCCGTGCGATTGAACAGGCGAATGCGACATCTCACGCAGGAACACCTGCACCCGTTCCTTATCTGACACTGTTTCAAGGTGTATGTGCCCAAACGTTTGACGTGAGTTATGACGGGAACGATGTCTACGTAACGAATGCGGAGACGGGGGCCCACTTCAAACTGTTACGTGAGGACGCCATCAAGTGGCATAACCTGTTCACAGACAATAGTTGATTCGGCAGATGCCAAGCGCATCTGCCTTTTTTGCATATCCATAAGGCAAATTAGACCCTAACGAAAACGTTTTTTGGGAAGATAAAAAGAGAAAGGAGTGAAGTGTTATGACCAATTCATTTGTTAGAGATGTCAAAAAGCATTGGCGCGTCAACTATCGCCAAAACGGATATCCGCACGTTCAACAAGGTTGGGTATTACCCCCTGAACAAAAAGAAGCGTTCGACCCCTTCATTTTGATGGCCGAAGACTGGTTCAAACGAGGAACGTTTTCCGATCATCCACATCGTGGGTTCCAGACGATCACATACGTCATCGACGGGCGTCTCGAACACATTGACAATCATGGAGGACATTCAATTTTAGATGCCGGTGATGTCCAATATATGAATGCCGGATGGGCGGCTCGCCACGCTGAGGAAGCCGTCGATGATGACCTCATCCATACCCTTCAATTGTGGTTGAATTTGCCGAAGTCACTAAAAACAACGACGACCTCTTATCAAAATGTGTATGTCGAAGACGCGCCGGTTGTTCTGATTGACGGTGGGCAGCTTCGTGTCTACTCTGGCGAAATCGCTGGTGTGAAAGGACCGATGGAGAGTCTCGTTCCAATCACGATGACCGAAATATGGTTGAAAAAAGGGAGTGCGTACGAACATGTCCTTCCCGCGAACCATAACAGCTTCCTGTATGTCCTAGCAGGATCTGTTGAAGTCGGGACGTCCAGTACCCCGCTCGATAAGACGGATGTGGCGACACTGACGTTTGATGAAACGTCCGATGCGATGAGTAGCCTTCACCTCCAAGCGACAAGCCGCACACGCGTCCTCATCTATTCGGGAAAGCCGATTCGGGAAGAGTATATCGCGCACGGTCCTTTTGTCATGAACACCGAAGAAGAGATTCGCCAAGCCTTCCGCGACTATCACAGCGGCGGCTTCGGCCCTCCAGCCGTCAAATAAACAAAGGGAGCATCTCAATTTGCGAGAGCTCCCTTTCGTTCATTTTTCCGGTTGTAGTACGGTTTGTTGTGTCGGAACGTGACCGATAGGTACAGTACGCTCAACGAGGACGTAACGTTTACCTTCGACTTCGAACTTGCGGTCCCCAAGGTAGTGGGCAGCCTTGCCGTCTTCATATAGCTTCGCCAAAATGGCAGGCACGTATTCTTCTAACTTCGTGTAATGCTCATCGAGGGTCATGACGATATTTCCCCCTTTATATCCGAGCCAGTAACTATAAAAGAACCAACCCAATGAAAGTACCCCGAGAATTCCTAATCCAATTGTGATCCATTCCATTTGCTCATTCCCCCAATGCTTTCATGACAATCTGACGCTTCGGAACGAATCCAAGCTCGTCGTAAAAAGAGGCCGCTTCGCTGTTGATCATCCAATAGTCCAACTCAATCGACTTGAATTGGTGATCACGTGCCCATTGCTCGATCCACTCCATCATGCGTCGTCCGTATCCCTTGCGTTGATACATCGTATCGATGCTGATGTGATGCACATACACGGCTCGGACGGCTTGACGGAACGCGGTCGCCTCACTCACTTTCTCCTCGAACCATATGTAGCCGACAGGGGTTGCTTCTACTTCCAGCACCATGAAATGATGACCCGGTTTCCCCATCAGCGTCAAAAAGGCTTCATACATCTTCTCTTCCTCATATTCCGCAAAGTAATCTGAATTCATGCGAACATGATGCTCATGAATGGAACGGTTCAATCGTGCGATGAGCCGGGCATCCGTTGTCGAGACGAACACGCTATCCATCAACCGCTAAATCCTGTGTGATTCCGATCTTCTACTACACCATGTGGTTTTTCAGTCCCATGCAACGTATGCTCTTTCGAAGTCGAAGTCCCTTTCCCTTCTAGGCGACGTTGAAGCGGACGGGCCAAGAAGTAACCCATAAGAAGCGAAATCGGCAACACAAGAAAAAATGAACCGAGTAACGTCAACATATACCCTTTATCTGTATCCCCAGCGATCATCCGGAGGACGAAGAATAACCCGACGAATACGAGTGCAGCCAAGGAGTATTCCACGCATTTTCCAAAAAACCATTTCATATGAGATCTCCCCCTTCAAGGTTTGATGTATTATACGACGATTTCCACAAAAAGGTTTCACACGCCATGATTTTCTTTATACCACTTCGTCGCCAGTCGTTCCGTTTCGATGATCCACTCATGTTTTCCTTGGATGTAGCCTTCCATATCTTCCGGATGTTGCGCTGCGAGCTGCAACTTCAACTCTCCATACTCATCGCGCACTTCAGGGAATGTACGCAAGTAATCCCGGAAGGCGAGGTGTCTCAAGACATCTGGATTCCCTTCTTCAAACACATGTACGTGAACTGTCCGCTCCTCTTCGCCTTTTCGAAAATAGCGGCGAGCGCTTCCATCCGTTCCGTATACGCATCAACTCGTTCGATGTCCCGTACGACAGGCATCATATCAATGATTGGCTTCGCCGCGAGTCCTTCGACCGAGGTGCTCCCGATATGATGAATCGCAACGAGCTCTCCTTCAAACAATCGGCTCAACTTCCCTGCCTCTTCTTCAAATCGGTGCTTCCACTCCGGATGATATGCGACCACTTCGACTTTTCGCATGATTCGTTCCTCCTCACTAAAATCCATATGCTCTATTGTCATCATACCCTTTTCCCCTCTCGACATGATGGATTCCACGTCAAAAGGTTTGTGCGCATATAAAATGGGAAACCTTATATTAATGACTTGAGAACTGGAGAGTGAATCAATATGTTGACTGCAGAACAAATCGAAACGTTTAAAAAACGTCTATTGAAAGAGAAAGCCAAAACAGAAGGTTACATGGATAGCCGAGAAGAGACGTATGATGAAGGCGAGCTCTCTCATTACGATAATCACCCGGCCGATTCCGGTGAAGAACTCTTTTTACGAGAACGCGACCAAGCGCTCAACGAGCTCGACGAAGAGTTTTTGAGCGATGTCGATAAAGCACTACTCGCCATCCAGAACGGTACGTATGGTCAATGTGAAGTGTGCGGGAAAGACATTGAACTCGACCGGCTAGAAGTCATCCCGGAAGCCACGTTATGTATCGAACACGCTCGTGCACAGGAAGAAGAAGAGCACGAACATGAACTCAATCGACCGGTCGAAGAAGACGTATTGAACCCGAACGAGACGGCCCGTCGCAAAGAACTGGACGGAACAGATGAACCCGGTCAAAAGACGGACGCCTTTTCACAAGTTGAAGATTACGGTAGTTCGGATACGATTGCCGATAGTGAAGGCAATCACGACCCGACACGCGAACAATGAAAAATGCCCTGACCTCGTTTACGAGGCTCAGGGCATCTGTCTGATTAAAACGTTGCTTTCACTGGAGAAGCACCACCAAGGCGCTGTGCCACTTTCATCGGATTGACGGCATTTCCAGCTGAACTAGCTGAGAAATTGTAGTTCCCTTTATGAATTTCAAAGTGTAAGTGTGGACCTGACGAGTTGCCTGTGTTTCCGATTTGACCAATCGGTTCACCTTGGCGCACCGTCTGACCTTTTTTCACATCGACTTTATGCATATGGGCATAGACCGTCGTCCATTTCTGGCCATCTACGTTATGCTCAATTTGAATATGGTTTCCATAAGGTCCACTTGAGCTAACTTTTGTGACTTTTCCAGCTTCTGCGGCGTAAATCGGTGTACCTGTTTTAGCGGCAATATCAAGACCGTTGTGGAACGTGTATCCGAACTGTCCGCTTGCTGGACCAAACCCTTGCGAGAGGCGTCCTTCTGCCGGCATCAAGAACCGATCAGGGGCCATTGCTTCATACTGCTTCTTCAAATCACTTAACTGATTCGTTTGCTTCTTATATTGTTTCGACTGTTCGTCATATGCCGTCTTCACGTCTTGACGTGTCGCTTCAATCTGTTGTTGATCTTCTTTTAGCTGCTTCAGCGTTTCGTTCGCTTGTTCTTTCTTCTCAACGAGTGCTTGATGCGCTTCCTCTGCTTCAGCAGCCTCCGCTTTCGCACTCGGTAGAACAGAAGATACGACTTTCGCAAAGAGTGACTGTTCTGTCGGAACGAGTTCCGCTTCGACCGCTTCTAATTCTTCAGAAGTGCCTTCAATCTTGTCACGCAATACTTCCGCGTTTTGATTGACTTCATCCAACTTTGACTGGATTTTTTGAATGGCTTGTTTTGTTTCTTTGACTTGTTTCGTAGTTTGTTGGACAGATTTCTCCGTTTGAACGAGGTCTTGCGGGGTCATTTCGTTAGCAGATGCGGTTTGTCCTTGGAACAAGAGTACGCCGACACCTGCTATCATGATCAGTTGTTTCCACATATATATAATAAACCCTCCAAATTGATACATTCATGAACTTCAAAAAAGCTACATATGCGAATATACCACTGGGGGTTAAACATTTCAATAAATGAAGTTTTTCATTTTCATGTCATACATGACAGGACGATGTGATATTTTCAAGCATTACTTCACAAGGATTTCACTTACGTTTTTTTGTATAATATCCAGCAAGGACGATGCCGATGACTGACAGGATGGTCAATCCAAGTCCACCCGCTAATAAAAGATTCACCGTTCCTGGCGAGAGATTCGTCGTCAGCGCGATGATGGTCGCTGTATTTCCTAACATCAAGCCGATGATACAAACAAGTAACAATCGCTTCATCGTTCGTCTTTCACCATTTCAAACTGCGAAATGTCGTCTTGTACAAATCCTAGTCGGCGTGCCGCTTCTATCCATTCAGGACGGTCGGACGTCAAAGTGAGGTGAAGTGGGGATCGGGTCGCAGCCGCGCGCAATAACCATTCTGCATCTTCAGCGTGACCAAAAACATCAAGCAATACATGATCGCGGTATAACAAAAATCCTTCTCGTTCGTCTTCGATCACTTTCACAAGTTCCGCCTCCTGTTGAGTCACGCGCACATCGCGTTGCCAAATCGGAACATGCTGAGCTGTCGGGTATAGTCGGTCGAACAACGTTTGAATCGGTTCCGAAGTCATGTGAGCAGTCGTTTCAAGTGGTACCGCCTGAAAGTAATAGATTTCACGTGTCTTCTTATATCCAAGTTGATGATAAAGCGACAACGCTGCATCGTTCCCCTGAATTACTTCAAGCAAACGAGTTCCTTTGGCTTCCTCTTCAAATCGTTGCATCAACTCGGTCGCAACGCCTAATTTCCGAGCTTGCGGGGCAACAGCAAGTCCGCCGCAACGCGTCTGCCATCCCGAATCGAGATATGCAATCCCACTCAATACGACGCCGACCGGCTCTTCCCCGTCATAAGCGACGATGGAACGGGACGGCTGATTTTGGTCTCGTACGAGAAAGATGTCTTCAAACGTCTGCTCATCGAATTGAAACGGAATGATATAATCAGAAAAACCAGTCAAAAACGCCCGATATAGATCTCGCACAGGCGGGTTTTGACGATATGTAAGTTGTGTAGCCATATAATTCCCCTTTTCTGAATGAAATCAATAAAGCCAGAAGGAGACGCCTTATGAACATCTCATTAGAATATCGAAATGATACGCATCGACCGATTCTCGATACGTTCACCTTGCCGACGGATGACGACCCACTTCCTGAAGGCGTTCATCCGATTGTTGTCGTCGAACAGAAGCCCGTCGGCATGTTTTTACTACATGACAACGAACGAGTCGCTTCTTATACGGACGAACCATATGCGCTGCTCTTCTCGGCTTTTGCCATCAATGAGGCAGATCAAGGCAAGGGGTACGCAAAAGCAGCACTCCAAGAACTTCCGAAGTTTGTACAACAGCATTTCCCTCATATCCGTGAAGTCGTATTGTCCGTCAACCTGAAAAATGATGTGGCGTTTACACTTTATACGACAAACGGATGGGTCGATACCGGACGTCGAATCGGTGGACCGATTGGCGAGCAGCGAATTCTCTCTTTATCGATTTGACGCATCGATTCGTGCTAACCCCTCACATATACGGTGCCAATACGTCAGACGATGCGGAACTAAATCGGCTTGTGTGATGTGAACGAGATGATTCGTCATGATGGAGTTTCCTTCAATCGTACGCAATCGTCCTTCCGTGAGCGCCATCAGCTCGTCCCTGTGAACAACCACGACGTCCATCACTTCCCTGTCGTCAAAACGGAGCGGTTCGTCTTGATAAGCGTAGCAATACGTATGTGCAAACTCGCGATCGAGGAACCCGTCCAGTTCAATCACGTCTTTAAATATTCCAAGAGCTGTGAGCTGTTCGAACGTCAATGACAGTCCGAGCTCTTCTTCAATTTCGCGAACACCATCAATAATCGTCTCGTTTGAAGCGAGATGTCCAGCTGCGGTGATGTCATATTTCCCGGGAAAATCTTGTTTCTCCATACTTCGCCGCTGTAGATAGACAAGTTGGTCTTTCCAAAACCAGCAGTGAAACGTCTCATGCCAATCCCCGTCTAGATGAACCTGTCCGCGCTCTTTCTCCCCAAGTTTTTGATGATTTCCGTCAAATATCGTGAGGTATTCTTTCATGCTGACACCCCATCTTCTAAAAACCGGATCGTTCCATTCGTCGCATCCAATTCGACCTGAATGCCAATCGGGAAGACGTGTGACGGGAACGTATGACCAATATCGACATTCGTCAAAATAGGGATGTCCGTGTCGCCGATGACTTCAAGCAACAAGTCGTTGAACGAGAACGGGGCCGATTGATCTTGGAAATGCTCATGCTTGCCGATCATTAGACCCGAAATTTCATCAAATACACCAGACAATTTCAACATACTGAGCGAACGCTCTTCTTCAGCCATCGTTTTGAACGAGTCTTCTAAAAAAAGAATCGCCCCCTTCAAATCGGGATAATAGTCCGACTTGAAGAATCCTGACATCGTGTTCAAATTCCCACCAATCAATGTGCCTTGCGCCTTTCCATCTCTTAGTGCTGTCCATCCTTCATTCGGTTGAAAGGTTTTAATACGTTGCTGCGTCGACCAATCGAGCATCTCTTCGGTCCACTCTTTCGGCACGTCCAAATCGAACGGGGCAGTTTTCTCCAAACTGAGGATATCTCGTACGTACTGGGACCCTTTCTCGAACATCCCACCATACTCGCCGAATGACGGCACGACAGCCGGTCCGTAAAACGTGATAACCCCCGTTTTGGCGTAACACGCCATCAAGATTGCCGTCACATCACTATAGCCCATGATGATTTTGGGATGGCGTCTTAATTGCTCATAATCGATATATGGGAGTAACGAGTTCGAGTTCGTTCCTCCAATCGTACTGATGATCGCTTTCACTTCAGGGTCATGCAAAAACGCATTCAGTTCGTTCACTCGATTCTGAATGGAGGATGACCGATACCCTTCTGATTCATATGTACATGTGCCTTCTTTCACCTTGAACCCCATACGCTTAAGCTGATCAATCCCTCGTTGATAACGCTCCTCAAACTGCACGGGTGCTGGAAAAGAAGGCGTGATGATCCCAATTGTATCTCCGTTCTTTAACTGTGGTGGTGCAATCATCATTTCCACTCCATTTCCTGTAAACATCGTTATGACCGCATTATACCGTAGGAGTGGTAAGTCAGGCTTCAAAATAAATCAGGGTCTTCCGATAATGTTCTTACTTTTCGGACTTTCGTCGGTCGCCCCGTCCAGCCGAGCGCCACGAAGAAAAAGGCACCTAGGAGTAAGCCGAATAAAACGGTCAGCCCTACTTGAACCCCGATAAATCCGTACTGTTCTCCTAGCTTCACAAGTAAAAGTGGCGCAAACAGACAGGTCATACTTAAGGACAAGAGCCCTCCACGTACTCGTCGCCCCGCATTGCCGATAGTAAACCAGCCAAACGTAATCCATACACAAGCAACAAATCCTAGTGCCGCAACCATCATCCACATTCGCCCGCACCTCACCTTTTCGTTTTTCTTTCTATTCCCCATTTTTCTTGAGATTCCTACTATTTTTTCAAGTAATGAGAGAATTTCCGGGTAAAGGTAAATTAGACAAGATGCGATGCCGGACAACGAAGGAGTGGGTTGCGCATGAGTGCACGGTTAACCTTTGCCCTAGTCTTTCTCGGTCTTTTTTTAATCGTCATGTATTGGATGAGTACATGGAATGACAATGTGGTCGAAGGCCAAATTGAACGGGTCGACATTCCTCAGCTATTGATTGAATCCACCGAATCCTCAGAAGAAGTCACGCTGCGCGTCATCTTAATTAACGACCAAACCGAAGTGACGGGCATCGTCAATAGCGTACAAGGATTACAAAGCGGTCAGCTCGTCACCATCGAGGTCATCCCCACGGAGTCCAACTTGAACATCGCACGGACAATTGAAGTCATATCGCCATGATTTTCTGAAATGAAGCGTAACTTTTTCAGAACTGTGGAATATGAGAAAGAGTCATGATAAAGGAGTGATCGGATTGATTTCAAATAAATTACTATCTGGAAAAGTAGCGCTCGTCACTGGGGCGGCATCTGGTATTGGACGTGCCGCAGTTATCCGTTTCATTCAAGCGGGTGCGAAAGTCGCCATTCTCGACTTGAATGAAGAGGATGCCATGCGTCTCGCTAGTCTCGTCGGAGAGGAACGGGCCATCGGAATCAGCGCGGATGTTGCGGATGAAGCCGCGATGAAAGAAGCGTATGCACGGACGATTGAACGGTTCGGACAAATCGATATCGTCTTCGCGAACGCCGGACGAAACGGGACTATCACACCGATTGAACATTTGTCCATTGAAGACTGGAATGGTGTCGTGGAGACGAATCTGACGGGAACCTTTTTGACCGTCAAACATGCCATTCCTCATTTAAAAGAGAATGGTGGCAGTATCATCATCACTTCATCGATCAACGGCAATCGCTACTTTAAAAACTTTGGTTTCAGTGGCTATGCGACGACGAAAGCAGGTCAGACCGGATTTGCGAAAATGGCAGCTGCCGAGCTCGCGCAATTCGGAATTCGCGTAAATTCGATTTGTCCTGGAGCCATTGATACGAATATCGATGATTCGACCAATCGAGATGACGCCTTGCTCGAAGAAATCGTCATTCCTATCGAGTATCCGCTCGGCAACCAACCGCTTGCCGGAAAGTCCGGTGCCGCGAAACAAGTCGCTGACGTCGTCTTATTCTTTGCGAGCAACATGTCAAGCCACGTCACCGGTTCTGAAGTGTACGTTGACGGTGCTGAATCTCTCTTGTAATCAAAAAGTAGACCATTTCATACGAAATGGTCTACTTTTATTTGAGAATCGGACTTTTCATGACCGCTTTTTGGTAAAACGGTTGAAACCCGAGTCGTTCCATATTTCGCCCTGAAGCTGAGTCAACCTTCGTCGTGACGGTCAGAACGTCACAGCCAAGCGCTTTCGCCTCGGCGATTCGTTCTAAGATGAGTTGGGTTTGATAGCCTTTTTGACGGTAAGACGGTACGGTACTCGTTAGAAACAATTCCCCGATTCCGTCTTGCGTGGCGAGAATCCCACCCGCTACGACGGCATCTTTTTCCCGAACGAGATAAGCATGATTACTCGGTAGCGCATAAAATCCTTTCGCCGTATCGACCGTCTCTTGAAGAATCGTTCCAGATTCGGCAAATCCGGCCGCAATCGCGTGCGCCCATTCATGGAGCGTCTCATCTTGCACCTTTTCCACTTGATTCGAAGAAAGCGGTTCGTCATATTGTGCGAGATCTAACGTCCATACGTCTAAAAAGTGATCGAGCGTATAGTTACGTTCTTGCAGTAAGCGTAGTAAGGAATCGTCCGCTAACGGACAAACTTCGATATGTAGTCGGGACACATTTTTTCCACGCACCCACTTTTCCATCTGGTGCAGGTCGTAAAAGCTTGTCGGTCGATTGAGTCCGAATCCGACCGCAAAGCTCATATTCCCCATTTTGAACACGTGCCCCTTACCTTCTACGTGTAATTCCGCACCTTCATAGGGAGGGGTTTGTTTGCGGTGTCGAATATACGCAGACGTTCCCTCTGCTTTAATGCTTTCGATGCGTCGTGCCAATTCTAAACGTTTCACTTTGTTCCCTCCCTTGCTTTTCATGTTGAGTGTAGCATATCACGTTCGAATCAAGTGACCGTACTGGATCAACCGCTCTTTGACAGTAGGCACGAGTTCAACAGAATCGAGCACCGTGTCCCACTCCTCTAATCTCACATCGACCACTTCATCGATTTGTAAGGAAAGTTGATCTACATCAATCGGCTGCTCGCTCGTGTAGACATACACATCTAAGAAGTACGTCCCGCGCTTGATTGTCGTCACGAAACGCAACTGTTCGGGGTCGATGATTAGCCCTAATTCTTCTTGGAGTTCACGGACCGCACCTTGTCGACTCGTCTCACCCGTTAAAATCGAGCCGCCCGTGCCTTCCCAAAGAAGAGGATACTTCTTATCGGGATGGCGCTTCGAGAGTAACAATTTACCATCCGGATCAAATGTGAATACTTCGATGACTGTGTGAAACGTATTCGGATCCAGTTCATCCCCACGAAAATGCGTTCGTCCGAGCGGTTGCCGATTTTCGTCTAGTAAATCCCACGTTTCCCGGCTCATGGACGAATCTCATCAATCGTGAAAGAAGATGAACCTTGAATCTCTTCGATGAAATGTGATCCAAACAACATGGCCGGCGTGAAACTGCCTGCAAGCATCCGACCGGAACCGAGCAATCGATTGACGACGGCGAGTGCACCGTATACGGTGAAAGCATACGTGCTCGCCGTTTGGATGCGAACGACGATTTTGCGCCCCTCCTCATTTGTCGCCTCTCCCCAAACATACGTCGAGGTTTTTTCACGTTCGTCTTCATTCGGTCCCGATACGTTCTCATCAACATAACGAAGCAATCGCTGCTGCACAGCCTCTTTTCCAAGAATGGGACTGAACCAAGACAAAACGCGTGCCAAATAGGCGGCCGTTGTCGGCACTGGCACCCACGTCGTAATATTCGGGATGTCCGTTGTATAGTAGGCGGTCGAAACGTCTCCCCACGGAATCGCAATTGCGGTACGGCTTCCCCGTCCAAAATCAATCGTTCTGCGTTTTGCCCCGATTGGGAACGGTGATAACTTTCCGTTCACGCGCTCCACGCTACTCGATCCAAGTCCACGAACAGCCGTCTTCATCGTTCCTGGTGAGATGCCACCTGCCGCCGAAAATCCAAGGGCGAGTGATGTCGCATCCGGCAAGAGTTCCTTTAATTTTCGTGCGACACAGTCAGTCGGGATGACGTCAAATCCAACGCCAGAACATAGAATGACACCACGTGCCTTCGCCTGAGCCGCCCGTTGTTTAGAATGGACATATTCGAACACATCGATTTCCCCGGTAATATCCAAGTAATGTGTGCCCGTTTCCAGACATGCCTCGATCATCACTTGACTCGTATCCGTGAACGGACCCGCACAGTGAAGCACTAAATCTACATCGCAAAGCGCCTTGATTGCCGCCTCACGACTTAATGCGAAAATCGATGTCTCGCAGTCGAGCTCGTCTCCGAGTCGATGAATCTCCCGACCAGTTCGCCCCGCAAGAATCGGACGCAATCCGTCACTGACCGCCTGACGGGCAATCAGTTCCCCTGTATATCCGTTCGCACCATATATCATCCATCTCATTGTTACCCCTCCTTATGTAAGGTTGTCCTTGTCCGTTTCCCTAAATCGAGTTGAATCGAACGAAAAAATCTTGAACGACCCCAATCAGATACACGCTTCCCATCATGACAAGCAAACACCCGATCGGGATGAAAAAACTTTTGATAGCAGCTTGTTTGGTCAAGGTCATCCGATTCATCAATCGACAATCGATCAGGAAGAGCAAGACGGTTGCGAGGAGACTCAGCCATGACAAGACGAGTCCAAATAGAATATGTAAAGCGAGCGAAGTGAACAACTGTATGCGCTCCGAACTGAGTCGCTTTGCGACCCAATCGCTAAACCATGATGTCACGACACCATATGTCAAAATGATGGGAAAACTATATGCCATGTAAATCGTACACAATAAAAGAAACCCCGATACGCTCTCTAAAAATGAAGTTTCCATAAGGGTTTGTTGCGAAAATTCAACGATGCTTAATAAAAGCGCATAGAGTGGTACGGTCCAGGAAGCCGCGATGATTTTTCGTGTCACCATCGAATCCCTCCTTTCTTTCCATTCTTCTCCACTTTAGCGCAATCAACATGAAAACGCACAAAAACCAGCCTGAATTCAGGCTGGCTTCGCGATTTGTTAATTGTTTGCAACTTCTCCGGCTTTTGTACGGACCGATTGCATCGCTTCTGTCCACGGAAGGAGTTGGTCGAGCATGTCGTTGACCGATTGTGCTTGCACATCTTTCGGTGCAAAATGCGTTCCGTTCTCGAAGTCCGTGAATAGGGAGAGTGCAGGATGGACACGTACGTGAGCGATTGACAATTCACTCAAGATGCCACGTAAATGCTCCGTTGCCCGTGCTCCACCGACAGAACCGTATGAGACGATTCCAGCTGCTTTGTTGTTCCATTCGACGCGTAAGTAGTCGAGTGCGTTTTTAAGAGATGCTGAGATGGAATGGTTATATTCTTGGACGATGAAGATGAATCCGTCCATTTGCGCAATTTTCTCCGACCAGGCCGCTGCGCCTGATGCGTCTTGGCCAGCTTCACCGAGAAGCGGCAAGTTGTAGTCTGCGATGTCGATGACTTCATAGTTGGCATCACCACGTTTGCCGGCGAGTTCTTTCACCCATTCCCCGACTTGTGGACTGACGCGACCTTCACGAGTTGATCCGAGTAAGATTCCGATGTTTAACATAGTAGTTCCTCCTTGGTTATGTTGTGATTCATCTGATTTTCCAAATAAGCGATTCAAGAAACTCATTTCATGCCCTCATATTCTTTCTCAAATGTTTTCGTGCTTCTGACTGTATCGATTGGTCGTACCATCGCCTCGATTTGCGAACGTTTTGCTTCGAGGAACGGCGGGAGTGACAACTTCTCACCGACCGTCTCGTACGGCTCGTCTCCCATGAATCCAGGACCATCTGTCGCCCATTCGAACAAGATTTGCGGTGCGACACGCGCATAAGACGATTCAAAGAAGAAGCGATCGACGTAGCCAGAAGTCGGCAAACCGAACTGTTGGAGACGTGCTGTCCATTCATCGAGGACGCTGCGGTCTTCGACACGAAATGCGACATGGTGCACGGTACCGAACCCTTGACGCGCTTGTGGAGATGTCTCGTCATGAATGACGATCACTTGCGCTCCGTTTCCACCTTCACCTCCTTCAAAGAGATACACATCACCTTCTCGCCCGATCTCTTTAAATAGCATCACTTGCTCCATCACTTGTTTGAAATACGTGATGTCAGCAATTCGAATAAAGATGGGACCGAGTCCTGTGATGGCGTACTCAAGCGGGATTGGACCGTTCTTCCACGGCTCTCCTGATGCGATTCCTTCGTTGAATTCATCCGAGATGAGTTGATACGCCTGTTCGTCGAAATCAATGAACGAGAGCGTCTTTTTCCCAAACTGTTCTTGAATCCCTTCATGTTCGACACCGAGACGGTCGAAGCGACGGACCCAATATGTCAACGCTTCATCTGTCGGCACGCGGAACGACGTCTTCGCGATTTCATTTGTTCCGTGCTTGCCTTTCGGGATACCCGGGAAGTCGAAGAAGGTCATGTCTGTACCGGCATTTCCTTTATCGTCTGCAAAAAATAAGTGATACGTTTGAATGTCGTCCTGGTTGACTGTTTTCTTCACTAAGCGCATTCCAAGAATATGGGTGAAGAAGTCATAGTTTTTTTCGGCACTACTTGTAATCGCCGTGACGTGGTGAATTCCTTTTACGTGGTTCATCGTTCTCTCTCCTTTTATATCTTGATTTCAAGATATATGATTAAAATTTTTTGCGGCTTCTGCCCGCTTCCCAATTTGTTTCAACTGTTCAATCGTTTCTGTCAGAGATAATCCTTCAAATAATGCATTCATATGCTCCGTGTGCTTCGGAAAAATATCTTGCATCAGGTGTTCTCCATCATTCGTCAATGCGGCATATGTGATGCGGCGATCACTCGGACAAGCTTTTCGGACGAGATATCCTTTCTCTTCTAACCGGTCCACGACGTACGTCATGCTGCCGCTCGAGAGAAGGATTTTCTTTCCGATGACTTGAATCGGTTGATCCCCTTTATGATATAAAAACTCGAGTACCGCGAACTCGGTCGCGTTCAATCCGTACGACGCCACTTCCTGTTTTACCAGGTCTTGAAGCGACTGAGAGGCACGCAACAGTACGGTAATCGTTTTTAATGCATCAGATGGTTCCATCTGTCTCCCTCCTTTATCCAAGAGAGCATTAACTTAATTTCAAATATCTTTAATTCGAGATAAATATATCACGTGAAGATTTTGCCGTCAATCGATTTGATTCAAAAAAATAAGACGGGATTCCCCCCGCCTTATTCGCTTCGACGAATCACGGCCATCTCACGACCGAATCGATGTCCTTCATCAACGAATCCTAAGCTCTCGTATAAGTGATGGGCCGCCTTGTTCTCAGGATGATACCCGACAACGATTGATTTCCCCTCTCCGATTTCTTCAAGCATCAGCTCTGTCGCGTGTCGGCCGATTCCTTTACCTTGATGAGCGTGGTCGATCATGATTCGGTAAATCCACCATGCATCCAACTCTTCCGGCTTCGTGTTGTACATGAGGAAGCCGACCATCGTCTCTTCCTCATAAATCGCGCGTGGGCGTAACGTCGGTTCGTACATCGCTTGAAGTAACGAAATCGCATTCGGCTCCATGTATGTTTGCTGTTGTTCACTCAGTACCAAGTGACAGCATGTATACCAATTTTGTGCATCGATCGGACGTAATGAAATCATATTCTTCTCCTTTACTCATACGTTTCGTTTAAATTCCGTGCGTAGAACGCGATGGCACGACGGTACCTTGCGATGCTTTCGTCCGGTTTTGGACTGGCAAGCAGCTCGAGTAACGCGCCCGTCGCTTCTTCATGACGGCCGACGTTATAGTGAGTCATCGCCTGAAACACTTTGAGCGCCCCATGATTCGGGAAATGTTCGATTGCCTCTGCAAATAACTGCTCCGCTTCCTCGTATCGACCAAGTGCCCGATATGTGCTACCGAGTCCGAGATACGATTCCGCCAACTCATCTCCGGTCAACCCGAGTCGGATGGCCCGCTCATAATGCGGTACCGCTTGACGTTCTTCACCGAGCGAGTCATAACACCATGCACAGTACGCATGAAGTCTAGGATTCTTCTCATCCTTCCGTAAGAGCGATAAGAACAGTTGCTTCGCCTGCTCGAGCTGTCCCTCTTCACGGAGACGTACTGCTCGGTTAAACTCATTTTCTTCTGTCACGTCGGTCACCTCCTGAGCGAAATCTTGGTCTAACCATGATTGGAGCGCTTCATAATACTTGCCGATATGCACGCCATCAACGAGTGCGTGATGGGCTTGAACGGATAACGGCATCCTTAGACGCTCTCCTTGACGCTCAAACTTGCCCCAGGCGATGCGCGGGACGCTGTCATGTTGTTGCTGATGCGTCGGGTGCATGATGCTTGTGAACGTGACCCACGGCACACTCGTGATATACAGTAAGTCGTCGGGCTCGTCATCCCCAACCACGACTTCATCGGCAGCTCGCTCCATCCGCATCGTCACTTCTTGTAAGAACGTTGGTAAATCCTCATGGAACGTAGCCGCACAAAAGTTGAAGACATCCTCGTCTAACATGACGGTGAACGATGGGTGGACCACCTCATGTTCGACGACCGCTTCTCCACGGATCCGATACCGCAATTCCGGAATCGTGTTCGCCGCTTTCACTGCACCGTATAAAAAGAGTTTGAAGAACGATTGATTGCTCGCTTTCGAATATGTATAGAGATTTGTCACATCCACGTTCGCCGTCACGTTAAAATGCGGTGCGTCAAACGATTTGAAAAACTCAAAATGCTTACGTCGTGCCCACGTCTCGATTTCAATTTGTTTCATAAAAACTCCCCCTTCTACGCTCTTACTGTAGCAGAGAGAGTGAATCGGCTCATAGCTTTTGTTTTAACTGTTCGTAATGTCCTTTTGCCAAATCAAAGTAGACAAAGTCTCCACGTTCGATTCGTTCGAGCGTAGCTTCGAACTCACGCCATCCCCGCTCGACTTGTTCAGGCGTCAGCTCCCCACTCTCGGTCGCCTCTTCAAACTCATCCTCATCCTTTTTGACGATATCCCCATTCGGAAACACAAGAATATCGAGCAATAAGTCGTCCATATACGGAATGCCATCCTCTTCGCCGATCCGGTCGACGAGGTCGATATACCACTGCACGATTTCACCTTCCGGATTGATCATCGCCGTCACACCGAATGGTTCATTGTCCGGGAAATATTGGAGCCAACTAAAACCGGCATCCGCCACAATAAATTCTTCCCCTCTGTGTTTTTTATATAGTGGCGCTCGAACCTCATCGATTTGGAATAAGGCAACCACCCCGGAAAACTGTTCCGTCTGAACGCGTTCTTGCGCATAACGGTTCTTTAAAATTCGCTCCCAGTCTCGTCGATTCGCATACTTCCGTTTTGCCATATGGATCTCTCCCTTTCGGTCATCTCTGTATGATACAGTTCGCCAGAAGAAGGAAAGTTCCTTGTTAGTCGTACAGGTTATGCTGATTGAACCAGACGAGATGGCTTTGTTTCAAACGTTTCCGTTCAACCATTCGGACGAACGCGTCTGTCGAGATGAAGCGGTTTCCGGGATGAAGGTCGGCCAGCATCATGAGGATGAGGCGTGTCCCCCGTTCCCCTTCCTGAAGGGAGATATGCTCCATCTTTCCTTCACCATTGAAGCGATTGATGAACAGCTCGACTTTACACTCCTCTTTTAAAAGTCGGGTCGTCACGTACGCGACTTGGCTGATGATCGACTCGAAGTCGTGATGCAATGTGTAGCCGGACGGCCCACTCAAATCGACTGCGAACGTGAACGTATCGAGCGACGTCTTTTGAAAGACTTTGGACTGGACCCGCCCGAGCTTTGCCGTGGCGACCCAGTCAATCTCCTTGACCGGTTCCCCTTCGTAAGGCTTCGACCCTAAAACCTGAAGTGGATTCCGTAAAGGTGATGCGGTCAAAGGACGGTCACCGAGTGCCAATCGTTTCGTGCCGACCGGAGGATGTAACGTGAGGGACGGCAACACCGTCCATCGTTTCTCAATGGGACATTCAAGCAAATACGTCCCGAGATGAAACGGGAGCGTCACAGCGAGTACACACTCTTCGATATAAGCCGGTCCCCGAAATTCGGCCTGAACGCGGAGCGAGTGACGGGCCTGATCCGTCCGTAACGTCATATCCAAACTATTTGGGGAACGGTCGTGGTCCGGAAAGCTGAGCGCTGTATTGGATTTCATGCGAACACGAACGGGAAGACCGAGTCGTTCGACGGTTTCACTTCCGTCTAGCATCACCTGCACTTCCGTCTCATCCCCGACGAACAGAAGAGACTCGTGCGTATGTATATGAAGACGAAGGGCTCGTTCCAACTGTTTCCGCGTCCGTTCAAAGAACCAGACGATGCCCGAAAGTAAACAGAGCGTATACCCGACAACCTCCATGTACGGGACGAATACGAGAATCACTCCAGCGAATCCGTAGACCGGGATCCATTGTTTCTGTAGGGCGTTATGTGTCGAGAACGTCATCGTCAACCCTCGACCGGAACAGAAACGGTGTCTAAGATGTAACGGATGATGTCCTGTTTCGTCGATTTGATGCCTCCTTCAAGCGTCAACGTCAGGCGATGGGCCAATACGTAAGGTGCCACGGCTTTCACATCTTCTGGAATGACATACAATCGATCGTGGAGATAGGCGTAACTTTGAGACGCCCGCATGAGCGCGATGGCTCCGCGTGGACTGACACCGACCTCCACGGATGGGTGTTCTCGTGTCGCATGGACGAGCCCGAGTAAATAATCGAGAACGTCATCTTGAATCGATACTTGCTTCACTTGATCTTGTGCGCGACGTAACTCGTCTAACGTCGCGACCGCCTCTACGATTTTCCGTGTTTGACGCATGACTTGCAAGAGGAGCTCCCGTTCTTCCGCGACATCAGGGTAACCGACTGGAATTGAAATCAAGAAGCGATCGAGCTGGGCATCCGGTAACGGGAACGTCCCGGCCGATTCGATCGGGTTTTGCGTCGCGATGACGAAAAATGGTTTTGGCATCGGATATGTCTCTCCCCCGATGGAGACTTGCCGCTCTTCCATCGCCTCGAGCAAGGCAGACTGCGTCCGTGGAACCGCTCGGTTAATTTCATCGATCAAGACGATATTCGCAAAGATTGGTCCTTGTCGATGGTCGAACGTCTGGGTCTGCATGTTGAAATAATCTGCGCCAATCACGTCAGACGGTAACAAATCGGCCGTGAACTGAATCCGAGAAAACGCGCCGTCGAAGCTAGCTGCAATCGTTTTGGCAAGTAACGTTTTCCCCGTACCCGGAACATCTTCTAACAAAATATGTCCTTCCGCGAGTAACGCGGTACAACAGAGGCGTACGACATCCTCTTTGCCTAAATACACCTCGTTCAACTGTTTGATGACCTGCTCCACGCCCATATGACGACCTCCATTTTTTGTCTTAATCAAACTTTACCTTTTTATGGTAAGATAAACAACAAATAGTCTGAACATTCAAAAGGAGGTGTCTTCTTGCGCTGGACGAACAAGTTTCTTCTCCTGATTGCCACCACACTTCTTGGCACGTTCACGATGATAGTGATTGCGACGAGTGTATTCGAGTGGCTCTATAACCCGGAAACGATACCGGTCGAGGAAAATAATAGTCCCCCGACTGATCTCCTATCGGATGAGGATGATGGCATTTTAATTGGTGAATCCAAAGCAGATTACCCGTTTGAATTGGATCCTCAAAAAGGAAAACATCACTTTTTTGAGAGAATCACGAGCTCTGGCGAATCAACACGACGAAATCTTGGGCTATTCGTCGCTTTTTTGATCGCATTCTGTTGCTTCAGTTTCTATGTCTATCGAAAACGGAAGCAACGTTTGGCGCTCGCACGAGATCATGTTGATTCAAACGCAGACCCGCTTTTCGAATCGTTACAAAACAAGAACGTTTCGTCCGTTTCGACGCTCACAGCGTTCACGAACGTCCCGATTCGCGATGCACTGATCGCATTCAACCAATCTCTCGTACCAGCCAAGCGATTGCGTGCTCATGAGACACTGCAAGAGTGGTTCCAACGCATCGATTTACCGATGAACCCGTCCGTTTATCATGCGGTCCGCTACGGCACATCCTCAGGCGTGACGATTTCTGAAGAAGACACACTCCACTTTAAGAGCACACTCGATCACTACGCGACACGTCCTCACCCCGAGTGAGAATGTGCACAGGTTCTACTTTTCATTCATGAATGATAAAATGGTGGAAAATGTCAGTTAAGGGGATGAAATCATGAGACGATGGGCGATATTCGGATTAGGGGCACTTTTACTCACAGGTTGTACGGATACGGTGGCAGACAATCCGATCCCGATCGAATCACCCGATGAACCCATCACTGAATGGACGCGCGAAGACTTTAAAGACGTCTATGACCAATATGAACAAACACAACCGCTCCTCGCTGCGCTCGAACAACAAGGCATCAAACCGTTCCGCGAGACGTTTGAACGCGTCATCATTGCCGGAAACGGGCTTGAGCACACATATGCAGATATTTATCCGTTCAAACTCGATGACGGGACGTATGCCACGGTATTCGACAGTCAGGACGGAACGGTAATCAACGGTTCCGAATCGGTCGCTCCGCTGTTTTGGCAAGAGGAGTCTTTCCTTCAGTATGTCGAAGAGATAGAGAATCGAAAATTCGGAACGAGTGCCCCGCCTACCGACGTCATCCTTACGCAGGATGAATTTCAATCCGTCTATGACCGCCATGCGTACACGTCAGCCCTCCTCGTCGAACTCGATGAAGCGGGTGTCGAACTGGCACGGGAGCCAATTGACGATGTGATTATCGCCGGCAATGGCGTGACCGAAGTGACTGCCGACTTGTTCGTGTTCGATGTCGAGAACGGATATGCCATCGTATACGATCAAGATGGAGAAATATTAAAAGGTCCCGAATCCATCTCACCGCTCTTTTGGAACGAGAAGGACTATGAGGACCTGTTAGCCAAGAATGAGGGATAATTTCTCCTCCCTTCCGATTTTAGTTATGCTATACTCAAGTCAATAATCGACCACTAGGGGAGCCTTCGGGCTGAGACGGCATGTTGCCGGACCCTTTGAACCTGATCTGGCTCATACCAGCGTAGGGAAGTGGCTTGGGATACGCCTCTGTATATCCACGCCATTTTTCCGTCTGGAAACGTGGCGTTTTTATTTTGAAAGGAGACTATTCATGCGTATTCAACAACTCACTTGGATGGCAATGCTCGTTGCCATCGCCGTCGTCGGCTCAATGTTCATCTCGATTCCCACGGGTGTCGCCCGCGCTTATCCGATTCAGCATATGGTGAACGTGATTGCAGCAGTTACCGTCGGTCCGATTGGAGCCGTTCTCGTCGCTTTCGTGACCGGACTCATTCGCGTCATGACCGGCACAGGGTCACTTCTCGCGTTCCCCGGTGGCATGATTGGTGCATTTCTTGCTGGTATGTTCTTCGTTCGCACGAATCGCGTCTATGCTGCCGCTCTCGGAGAAATCATCGGAACTGGTGTCATCGCCTCGTTGATTGCCGTCCCGTATGCGAAACTGTTAATGGGTTCGACGTTCGGTGCCTTCTTCTTCGTCCCAGCGTTCCTTGCCTCTAGTTTGACAGGCGCGCTTCTCGGTTGGCTCGTCTTATCACGTGTCAAACAGCTGCGACCGAGCATACTTAAATAAAAGCCTCTCGATTGGATGGAAATGGTAAACTATAGACAACATCTATAGAGGAGGGGTTTTATGTCACGTTTCAATCAGCTTGTAGCGGGTGGTATATTGTTGTTTTTATCCGGACTCTTATACACACTCGAACGCATCGCACTCTATACCCGTTGGAACGCCCAAATCTCAACAGGGAGCTGGCCGGAAGAACCGACGTTTGTCGATCCGTTTCTAAACAACTGGTTCGTTCCCCTATTTTTATTTGCCGCTATCGTTCTCTTTTCGATGAGTATGAATGCTATAAAGACAACAAATCCATCCGAGAATCCGACCGACTTATGACGGTCGGGTTTTTGTGTGATAGACCCAGATTGCTTCGCCGTTCCATTCATCAATCAAGCCGCTGTCGACAAAGCCGTTTTTCGCATAAAATCGTTTCGCGGCTTCATTCTCTTGATGGAGGCTCAGGATGATATCATCCACGTCGTATTGTGTCTGGATGAATTCCACTGCCATGCGTAGGCACTTCGTCCCAACGCCTTTCCCCTGTTCGTTTTGATCCATCATTAAACGATCGAGCCACACATAACGTTCTGTCTGATTTTCTGCTCCGACCATCATGAAGCCAACCGGTCGCTCACCGTCATAAAATGCATAGCTCTGCCAATTATATTTCGTATCCTCGACCATCTCTTGAAGCGACTCGGCATTCGTCTCGATGAATCGGGACTGTTTCTCGTCCACTGATAGAGCAATGATCGTCTCTCGATTGACTGCATCAACCGGTTGAATCGTGATTTCATTTCCTTTCATGCTTTCACCTCGTTGATTTTCTCTCTCTTTCATACGCTTTCTCCCGTAAAAAGTTTCTTCCCCCGTATCTTCGAGACCATGCATTCGCTACACTAATAAGAGAAAAGGAGGTTATCACATGTTCCGAATCGGAAGTATCTTCGTTCCTGTATCAGATGTAGAACAGTCCCTACACTGGTATACTACTTATTTTGATGCCAAAGAAATTGGTCGCTGGGAAGGAGGCATCGGTTTGTGTCTACCAGACGGTTCGACTCAGCTCGGATTGATCCAAACCTCGTCACCGCAACCCACAACGTTCAAAGATGCGTCAGGACAAGCCCATGTCTATTTCAACGTCATTTGTGAAGACATCCAGTTCGCGTATCAATCGTTCGAACAAGCAGGGTTGATCGCGACACCGCTTCACGATTTCGGAGGCATGTCTTACTTTGACGTAGTGGACCCGGACGGACATACGATCAGTCTCATCTCGGAAGATGTGACTTCCCCGTTCCACCGCAATCGCGTGAACGACCTACAAACGAAAGGAAAGTCTTAATGAAACAAATTCACCACATCTGTATCCAAACCCCAGATTATGCCGCATCAAAGTCATTTTACGAAGCGCTCGGTTTTAAGCTCGTCCAAGAATCGCCAAACTTCCACACACGTGACTTCAATAGTTGGCTCAAGCTCGGTGATTTTTATATCGAGCTCCAGACTGCTAAAACGGATGAATCGTTACAAGACTATTCGAAATATGCAGCCGGTCCCGTCCATTTCGCCCTCTATGTGGATGATCTCGAAGCGGAAGTCGCTCGACTCGAACAGCTCGGTGTCACGTTCTTGCCGAAGCACGGTGGCAACATCTACTTCGTCGTCGACGGTCATTTAAGTAAACTAAAAGCACCGGAAGGAACCATCATCGAATTGCGCGATACGTTTCTGATTAACTGAGGCCCCGTGCCTCTTTTTTTGTTGGACACATCTTCACGTTTCCCTCACTCACCTCATCGGGAATGGGTATGAAAAGGATGTGTTGTTCATGATCAAATATCTCGATTATTGGAGCTACTTGTCACTCTCTCTGGCAAAGCTCTTCTTTTTTAGCTGGTTGACCGCGACGGCGTTCGACTTTTCATTCTTCCTCATCAATTTGGCGACGATTCTGCTCCTGACGAGTTGGGCACTTGCCGTGTCTTATCCGATCCGCCGATGGATTTTATACGTTTCTCTATTCCTGCATAGTACCCTACTCGTCTCGGACGTCTGGTACTATCGCTATTTTGAAGACTTATTATCTGTCGCCTTACTGTCTGATATCGGACAGATGGGAGATGTCGGGGGAGGCTTCTTGACGCTTATCCGCCCAATTGATGCATTCTTCTTCATCGACCTCATCATTTACGGTTTAATTTTACGTTACATCAAACGGCATCCTGTCCGTGAAGCGAAGCGGAACGGAAGACGATTGGCGCTCGCCGGCTTCACTCTCGGATTTCTTCTCTTCACGATTCCGCTCACCCTCAGTTATCAGCGCGGGGAAAAATGGATCGCAGACGACCCAATCTCGAATATGCGTGAATATTATCATCTCGGTTTTTGGGGCTATCACGCGATGGATGTCGCCCGAGGCGTCGAACGTGCCATGGGATGGAACGAAGCCCTGACAGACGAGGAGCGTTCTCAAATCCAAGCACTCTCTTATCAGGAATTAAGTGCCCCGAGTCCGGATACGAACGTCATCGTCCTACAACTCGAATCGTTCCAAACTTCCGTCATCGATCAACGCATCAATGGACAGGAATTGACACCGAACTTAAATCGATTGCGACGTGACATGCTCTATTTCCCGAACGTTTATCATCAGACGCACGAGGGGCGGACATCCGATGCGGAGTTCATCGTCAACACGTCACTCTACCCTGTCAAATCCGGTTCGGTGTACACACGTTTCCCAGGAAATCAATTTAGCGCGCTCTCTCAGTCCTTAAACGAGGCCGGCTATGATACGGCAGCCATGCACTCCTTCCGTAAAGACTTTTGGAATCGGGATGATTTTTATGAGAACATCGGGTTCAATCATTTCTTTAGCGACAAAGACTACCCCGACCAAGGCATCATCGGGATGGCACTCAACGACCAGGAATTCTTGAATACGTCCGTCGGATTCATGGAAGAGTTGGATGAACCGTTTTATGCGTTTTTAGTCGCATTGACGAGCCATACACCGTACGACATTCCGGAGGACGAGAAGCGATTGGACCTGTCGGAAATTGAGGACCCGCTTCTCGAAAACTATTATCATACCGTTCATTTCGTCGATGCAGCAGTCGGTCAGTTCATCGAACGATTGAAGCAAGATGGGCTCTGGGATGAGACGCTACTCGTCATGTATGGTGACCACGATAGCGGTCTGACGGCACCTGGAGAAGAGATGGCTACCCTTGAAGAAGTGGACTCAACGGTTGACGCGTTTCAACTCGACCGTGCTGTCCCCCTCTTCATCAAACCACCTGGATTGACGACAGGGGAAGTCATGGAGGCGAGTGGCGGTCAAATCGATATCGCACCGACGATTCTTGATGTACTTGGAATCTCCCCGGCTTATATGCTCGGCGACTCCCTCTTGAATGATACGCCGAACTTGACGGTCTTTCGGACGGGCGCTTTCCGATATGAAGACCATTACTATGAACCAGACTTGAGCGAACGTGCTGGTAACGGCACGTGCTATTCCATCGAGACGGAAGAACCGGTCGCATTCGATCGATGCGCTCCATATATCGACCGTGCGGCCAGTCAGCTCCGTCTCTCGGATACCATCATCGAGAAGGATGCCCTCTCACAAATGAGTCCATGAAAAACCTCCCGAGCCATTTGTCTCGGGAGGTTTGTTTAATAGGCTTTACGCAACGTCGCGATATCGAGTTTTTTCATGGGCAGACACGCCTGTACGACTTGTTCAATCTGCTCTTGCGAACCGACCGTCATCATCTCTTCCATTTCCCACGGAATGATTTGCCACGAGACGCCGTATCGATCTTTCAGCCAACCGCATTCTTCTGCTTCCGGTACAGCCGATAACTGTTCCCAGTACGCATCGACTTCGTCTTGTGTCTCACAAAAAGCGATAAGCGACTGTGTTTCGTTAAATGAAAACATATGATTCTCATTACTGTCCATCACGACAAATTCTCGGCCGGATAAGACGAAACGGGCATAATTGATTTTCCCGTCGAGTTCCTCCCCGTCTTCTTCCGTGTACCGTACCGTATGTCCGTCCAATACATACGAATCTTTGAAAATGGAAATCCAATCGTTCATCGCCGCCTCGGCGCGACCGAACGCATCCTGGACAAATAAGAGGCATGGCGTCACGAGCTGAATATCCATCCCCCCATCATGCATGATTTGCCAAGAAACTCCGTAGCGATCCTTCAACCACCCATAACGCTGGCTGAAGTCGTACGTATCTAATGGAATCAAGATCTCCGCTCCGTCAGATAATCGTTCCCATAGCGCATTGATTTCTTCAGTTGTCGGGAGCGATACCATATAGGAAATGGACGGATTCCGTTCTTGCGCAGTACCTCCCCCGAGTAACTGAAAGAACTGTCCAGCGAGCGATAACGTCACAATCGTCGTCTCGCCTGCTGGCGAGCTTGAAAATCTCGTCGTATAGTCGACAAACGAATCTGGAAAGATGGAGACATACCACTCGGCGATTTCCTCGACATTCTCCTCAAACCAAATACATGGGATCACAGGTTGCGTAATCATGAGAAAGTCTCCTTTCAGACTTCATGCAAACGATAGACATCACGCACGGCGAGAAGCTCCCCAGCTTCATCACGATATGCCTGATAATGCGATGAATGGATGTGATGATCGAGCGCTTCTTCGTCTTTGTACTTTTCATAGAAGACAAACGTTCCTGGTGCATCGATTGCTTCGTGAAGAACGTACGCAAGACATCCGTCTTCCGCTCGTGACGGTGGAATCACACGGTGTAGCGCCTCACGTAACGCTTCTTCTTTACCAGGATGGGCTTTCAAGATTGCAGTAATGACGATTTCCATACAGTATTCCTCCTTCGATAATGGACCTGCCTTTCTGTTCCCGAATCTACCGCAATCTATCCCAAAAAACGGATATCTCATCGCACGAGACATCCGTTTCTGCTTATGACTTTTTCTTTTGTCGGAACGGCCACCATACACCGTCACCGAACGAAATCGTAATGGCTGGAATCAAGAGTGGCAATACAATCAATCCGTATAGCAACAGACCCGTAATGACGATGGTCGCAATCTGAACGAGACTGAGCACGCCTGACGGAATCATGGCGCCGAACGTCCCGGCGAGAATGACTGCAGCGGTCATAATGACGGTACCCATCTTCGTCATCGAATAGACGAGCGCATCACGGACCGTTTTCCCATTGATCGTCTCTTCCCGGAATCGATCCAGTAGGAAGATGGAATAGTCGATTCCGAGTGCAATCAACATGACGAATCCGAAGAACGGAACGGCCCAGCTGATTCCGTCATAGCCAAGACCTTCCACAAAGATCAGCTCTGTGATCGCTGCTGACGTATAGTACGTCAAGAGAAGCGAAGCAATCATATAGAGCGGCATGATCATCGAGCGGAACAATGCCGTCAAGACGATGAATAGCGTCACGAGCATGATGGCTACCGTCCGATTGAAGTCGTTCGTTGACGTTTCATTCAAATCGCTGTTGATGCTTGAGATACCTGCGTATCCGATGGTCGCATCTGCATATGGTGTCCCCGTCACAGAGCGGTCCATCGTCTCTTTAATCGTCTCGACGACATCAATCGCTTCAGGCGAGTATGGATCCATTTCCAGTACGACCTCGAGCTGAGTCGCTGTCTCTTCGTCAAAAACGTAACGTTCGACGGCAGGTGAAAACTCATCTGATGTGAGTGTTCCT
>NZ_JAPEHX010000036.1:0-30856 GCF_028823655.1 Exiguobacterium sp. B2(2022)
ATCCCACTCCTTTAGGGGTGGGATGAAAGCTCGGAAATTCTGTAGGGCGACTCAGGGCTATGAAGGGGAAGACGTGACGTTTGATCAATACGAACTCAACGGATTCCGTCTCTACATGCGTCAACAACTTTAGCAGAAACAAAAATAAGAGTCGATGCGAAACGCATCGACTCTTATTCGTAATCGTCTTTCCGGTCTAGTTGGACGGTGATTTGGACAATTTTTCGGGCGGGATCGGCATATCCTTCCGCGACGCACTGGAAACGACCTGCAATCTGTTCGGCTAAAAATCCAGCTTCGAGCTGATAGTAACCTGTCGCCTTGGCTTGGGACGAAGGTGGTGGGATCAGTTCGTATGTAAATTTACTCCCACGTTCCTTTTTGAGCGTCAACGCTCCCCAACCTGCCTCGTCGAAGAATGCAGTCAGTTCATCGTCAGACATCGTCGGGAATTTGCGGGCGACCCGTTTTCCTGACCAATAGATGACTTGGGCGTAATCTTCACCAAGCAAGTCCGTCAACACATAGTCGCGAAGAAGTTCAATCGCGAAAATTGGTTGGCTCATCGTTTCCATTCTATCCCATCACTCCAATCTCTCTATATCATTATAACGACCAATCGGAATTTGGTCATCCTGTATTTTGAAAAGAATGTGGCACAAATCGGCTAGGTTATCTTGTCATACAATTTTCACAAGAGTAGAATAGGAGACAGAAAGCTATATCTGCATTTGAAAACGCTTTTATTGACAATACGAGCCAATGCTCGTAAAAAAGGGGGAACTAGAATGGCAGCGCATCGTGACTACTTCAGTCGTAAAGTCCATTCGCTACTTGGGGTCATTCCAATCGGTTTGTTTTTGATCGTTCACTTATCGGTCAACTACTACATCGTCGATGGGGTGGAGTCATTCAACAAAGCAGCAAAATTCATGGAGAACTTACCGTATCTGTACTTCCTTGAAGTGACGATTATCGCATTGCCGATGATTTTCCACGGCGTGTACGGCGTGTACTATGCGTTTCTCGGATCGATTAACTCGAACCGTTACTCATACGCACGCAACTGGTTGTATCTCTTCCAACGCTTCACAGGGGTCTTCCTCGTCATCTTTATCGCATGGCACGTTTGGGAAACGCGCTTAGCGAAATTACGCGGGGTAGAAGTCAATGCGGAGATGATGCAAAACATCGTCGACAACCCGCTCATGTTAATCTTCTACATAGTCGGAATCCTTTCGGCTACGTTCCACTTCGCGAACGGTCTTTGGTCGTTCTCGATCACGTGGGGAATCACACAGTCACCTCGTTCGCAACGTCTCATGAGCTACGTATCAGGTGTCGTGTTCTTGGCACTATCTTTTGTCGGCATCCGTTCGATTTTGACGTTTGCAGGCATCTTGTAATTAGGGGGAATTTTACATGGCAAATCAAAGTTTGATCGTCATCGGTGGCGGTCTAGCTGGACTCATGGCGACAATCAAGTCGGCAGAGATGGGTGTTCCGGTAAAACTATTCTCGCTTGTACCGGTCAAGCGTTCACATTCAGTTTGTGCCCAAGGTGGCATCAACGGGGCCGTCAACACGAAAGGGGAAGGTGATTCTCCTTGGCAACACTTTGACGACACGGTCTACGGAGGCGACTTCCTCGCTAACCAACCACCTGTTCAAAAAATGGCAGAGAATGCACCGAAAATCATCCACATGTTCGACCGGATGGGTGTCATGTTCAACCGTACGCCAGAAGGTCTCTTAGACTTCCGTCGTTTCGGTGGAACGCTTCACCACCGTACGGCATACGCTGGAGCGACAACTGGTCAACAACTTCTCTATGCACTCGATGAGCAGGTTCGTCGTTATGAAGCACAAGGTCTTGTCGAGAAATATGAGGGATGGGAATTCCTTCGTGCCGTCATCGATGAAGAAGGGATCTGCCGCGGTGCGGTCTGTCAGGATTTGCGCTCGATGGAAATTAAAGCGTTCCCATCGGATGCGGTGATCTTGGCGACAGGTGGCCCAGGGGTCATCTTCGGTAAGTCAACAAACTCGGTCATCAACACAGGGCAAGCAGCGGCAGCGGTTTACCGCCAAGGTGCAGTCTACGCGAACGGGGAGTTCATCCAAATTCACCCGACTGCGATTCCTGGGGACGACAAACTTCGTCTCATGAGTGAATCGGCTCGTGGGGAAGGTGGACGTGTCTGGACATACAAAGACGGGAAGCCATGGTACTTCCTCGAAGAGAAATATCCAGCATACGGGAACCTCGTACCGCGTGACATCGCGACACGTGAGATTTTCGATGTATGTGTTAACCAAAAACTCGGCGTCAACGGCGAGAACATGGTGTACCTCGACTTGTCTCACAAAGATTCGAAAGAACTCGACATCAAACTTGGTGGGATCCTCGAAATCTACGAGAAATTCGTAGGGGACGACCCGCGTAAAGTACCGATGAAAATCTTCCCGGCAGTCCACTATTCGATGGGCGGACTGTGGGTCGACTACGATCAAATGACAAACATCCCTGGACTCTTCGCAGCCGGTGAATGTGACTACTCGATGCACGGTGCGAACCGTCTCGGTGCGAACTCACTTCTCTCAGCCGTTCACGGCGGAATGGAAGCAGGTCCTGCAGCGGTCAACTACATGCGTGGTCTCGACCAAGCGACAGAAAGCGTCTCTGACGCACTCTTCAACTTCAACGAGCGTGAAGAGATCGAACGCTTTAACGACATCCTTGCGATGGACGGGACAGAGAACGCGTATCAAATCCACCGTGAACTCGGTGAACTCATGACGGACAACGTCACAGTCGTTCGTTATAACGACAAGCTCGAAGCGACGGACAAGAAAATCCAAGAATTGCGTGAACGTTTCCATAACATCTCGGCTACGGATACGGCACGCTGGAGCAACCAAGGGGCATCGTTCATTCGACAGCTCGACCACATGCTCGACCTCGCACGCGTCATCACACTCGGCGCACTCAAGCGGGACGAGAGCCGTGGTGCCCATTACAAACCGGAATTCCCGGAACGTAATGACGAGCAGTTCATGAAGACGACGATGGCACGTTACAAAGATGGGGAAGTCGATATCTCGTATGAAGACATCGATGTTTCGTTAATCCCGCCACGTAAACGGGATTACTCGAAGAAAGGGGCGAAGACGAAATGACGACGCCAATGCAATCTGAACAAAAAGACATCCGCTTCATCATCGAACGCCAAGATGGACCGGACCAAGCAACGTATACTGAAGAATTCACGGTGCCGTACCGTCCGAACATGAACGTCATCTCGGCACTGATGGAAATCCGCCGTAACCCGGTCAACGCGAACGGGGACAAGACGACACCGATCAACTGGGACATGAACTGTCTCGAGGAAGTATGTGGTGCCTGCTCGATGATCATCAACGGGAAGCCACGCCAGTCGTGTACAGCGCTCGTCGATAAACTCGAGCAACCGATCCGCCTCGCGCCGATGAAGACGTTCCCGGTCATCCGTGACCTTCAAGTCGACCGTCAACGCATGTTCGACGCGTTGAAAAAAGTGAAGGCATGGGTTCCAATCGATGGAACGTATGACCTCGGTCCAGGACCGCGTATGCCAGAAAACAAACGTCAATGGGCATACGAGTTATCGAAATGTATGACATGTGGGGTTTGTCTTGAAGCGTGTCCGAACGTCAACGACAAGTCGGACTTCATCGGTCCAGCAGCGATTTCGCAAGTCCGTCTCTTCAACTCGCATCCAACAGGTGCCTTCCACGCGGAAGACCGCCTCGAAGCACTTATGGAAGACGGCGGCATCATGCAGTGCGGAAACGCACAAAACTGTGTCGAAGTTTGTCCGAAAGGCATCCCGCTCACGACGTCAATCGCTTCGATGAACCGTCAAACGACACTTCATTCGTTTAAACAGTTCTTCGGTAGTGACAAAGGTCGCACCGGTTCTGCGGTCGAGGCGTAAGCGAGCCGATGACCAAGTACTTTCGAGAGCCAGGTTGGGAAACACGTGTCAAAGCAGGGATCGCGCTCGATGTAAAAGTTCGCTTTTCGGAGTGCGATCCGTACGGTCACATGAACAACACAATCCCGTTCATCTATTTCGAAGATGCGCGAATTGAGTTGCTAGAAGCGACAGGATTCTCCTTAAAGGACGGGTTTGTCGTCGTCGCCGATGCGCAATGTGACTATGTTCGACAAGTCATGCCACGTCAACAGCTGACCGTGCATGCCAATATCTTGACGGTCGGAAACACTTCATGTGATATTCATTACGGGGCATATGACGGAGAACAACTCCTCTTCGCGGGACGAACGAGCCTCGTTCATTTGACGAAGGAAGGTCGTCCAACGGAATGGACTCCGGAATATAAAAACCGCTTGCAGAATTTTTGCGAATCCGCTATCATTTGATAATGAGTTCACAAACAAAAAATATTCTGCCGGTTCGCCTGTAGAATTGAATTTTGAAGGGAGACCATCATCTCATGGAAAAAACGTTCACAGTCGTTGCTGATTCAGGAATTCACGCTCGTCCAGCTACTCAGTTGGTTAACACAGCTTCTAAGTTCCAATCAGACATCAACCTCGAGTACAATGGTAAAACAGTTAACTTGAAGTCGATCATGGGTGTACTTTCACTCGGTATCGCAAAAGATTCTACAATCAAGATCACTGCTGAAGGTGAAGATGCAGAAGAAGCAATCAACACGCTTTCTGACATGCTCACTAGCGAAGGTCTTGCTCAGTAATTCGGGTAAGGGACGAGGCGCCACTGGCGACCTCGTCTTTTTTTGTCATGGGAACGTTTCTTTTTCCGTCTGATGTTTTTTGGTAAGATAGGTGAGAATGGAAGTGATGCAAATGAAACGAGCGATTGGAGTCCTCGATTCAGGAGTCGGCGGGTTGACGGTAGTCAAAGAATTGATGCGCCAACTCCCTAAAGAAGAAATTATCTATATCGGGGATACGGAACGCTGTCCATACGGACCGCGTCCGCACGATGAGATTGAAGCTTATACATGGGAACTCATTGAGTTTCTATTGAAGAAAGACGTCAAAATGATTGTCATCGCGTGTAACACGGCGACGGCGGTCGTCTTGAAAGAGGCGCGGAAACGCCTCGATATCCCGGTCATCGGTGTCATCGACCCAGGTGCCCGTGCGGCCGTCAAAGGGACGCGAAATAAACATATCGGTGTCATCGGTACGAAGATGACGATTGAGAGTGCTTCGTATGAAAAGGCGCTTCGTCACGTAGCTGGTGAGGTCGACGTGTACTCACTCGCTTGCCCACCTTTTGTGCCGCTCGTCGAAGCGGGGAACGTGTCGGGAGACCGCGTCCGTCAAATCGTGGAAGAGACGTTGCGTCCGCTACAACCTTCCGAGATGGATACACTCATTCTCGGTTGTACGCATTATCCGATCCTTGCTCCTGTCATCCAGGACGTGGTCGGACCGAACGTGCACCTCATCTCGTCTGGTGACGAGACGGCGCTCGAAGTCGCAGCGATGCTTGATTATCAAGAGCTCGAGAACGGATTAGATACCGTCCCATCCCATGCCTTTTATGCGACGGGGGATATTGAACTATTTGACCGATTGGCGAGCGAATGGCTCGGTCGTCCGGTCCATGCGGAGAAAGTCGAGGTGACCGGCATTGCGTGATACGAGACGATTTGATGAATTACGAACAGTCGAGATCGTACCGCATGTGAATAAGCATGCGGAAGGGTCTGTCCTCATTTCGATTGGTGATACGAAAGTGATTTGTACGGCGACTGTCGAAGAACGTGTTCCGAACTTCCTTCGCGGGAAGAAGCAAGGCTGGATCAATGCCGAGTACGCCATGTTGCCGCGTGCGACAGGTGACCGGACTGTCCGAGAAGCGGTACGTGGGAAACAATCGGGTCGAACGATGGAGATTCAGCGTCTCATCGCCCGATCACTCCGCTCGGTCGTCGACTTGGAACGTCTCGGTGAACGCACGATTTGGATCGACTGTGATGTCATCCAAGCGGATGGCGGTACGCGTACGGCATCCATCACGGGTGGTTTTTGTGCCCTTGTCCTCGCCGTCGACCGGTTGATCCGTCAAGGGAAGCTCGACGATACGCCAATTAAAGAAGGCGTCGCGGCAATCTCGGTCGGACGTACCGATGAACTCGTTCTCGACTTGGACTATATGGAAGACGCGGCGGCTGATTCGTTGAAGTTCAGGGGACAGGTGAAGAGGCGACGTTCACGCTTCAAGAGATGAACGAGATGCTCGCGCTCGCACAACAAGGAATCGAATCATTATTCAAGACGGCACAAGAGGCGCTCGGTGCTTCTTGGTGGTACGTCGGAGAACGTTCGGAGGAGACATTATGAAGTTGATCATTGCGACACACAATCCCGGGAAAGTAAAAGAACTAGAAGGGATGTTGACACCGCTCGGATTTGAGGTCGAGTCACTACTTGACTATCCGGATGCGCCGGAAACAGATGAGACAGGTACGACATTTGAAGAAAATGCGGCGTTAAAAGCGACGGAAGCGGCTGCCTATTTCGGGCATGCCGTTCTCGCGGATGACTCCGGTCTTGAAGTCGACGCGCTCGATGGGGCACCTGGTGTATATTCAGCTCGCTTCGCCGGTCCTGAAAAGTCGGATGAGGCGAACAACGCGCTTCTTCTTGAAAAATTGAACGGGCAAACGAATCGCATGGCTCGCTTCATCTGTGCCCTCTGCCTGGCGAAACCGACAGGAGAGACGTTGACCGTTCGCGGAACGATTGAAGGGACAATCGGCTATTCCCCACGTGGCGAGAACGGTTTCGGATACGACCCACTCTTTATCGTCCCATCGCTCCACAAGACGGCGGCCGAACTAGAACGTGAAGAAAAAGCGGTCGTCAGTCACCGTGGACAGGCATTACGAAAACTGGAGGCACAAATCATTCCATTCATGAAAGGATGAAGCTTATGCGTTTTCTAATAGTGAGTGATAGTCATGGTCTGACGGAAGAATTGACAACGATTTTTGAGCGACACGAGGCAGAGATTGATGACGCGTTCCATTGCGGTGATTCACAACTTGCGCTTGTTGATGAACATCTATTGCCGTATCGAACGGTCCGTGGGAATTGTGATTTTGGTGGAGACCTTCCGCTCGAACGGATCGAGACGACGGATGCCGGCACAATCCTCATCGTCCACGGGCATCATCACGACGTCAAATTCGACTTGAATCGGCTGCGTTACCGGGCGGAGGAAGTCGGCGCGAACGTCGTCTTGTTCGGTCACTCGCATGTGGCGGGTGCTTTGATCGAGGATGGGGTCGTCTACATCAACCCGGGTTCGATTCGTATGCCACGTGGACGTTCGGACAAAACGTATGCGCTTCTTGACCTAGAAAACGGGGAAGCGGCGGTACGTTTTTATCGCTCGGAAGACGGTTCTCACGTCGAAGATTTGGACATCGCAGGAAAACTATGAGTTTCGAATGGGAAATCGATTGACAGGAAACCATTTTTCTATTATAGTTTTCATGTCAATGTCCCAATAGCTCAGCAGGATAGAGCAACGGCCTTCAAGACAAATAGGAGCCTTTATAGGGAAACAGAAACCTATAAAGTGGACGACACTATATCGGTGAAGCCTTAACAGATGATGCTGATGGTAATACCGAGGAAACTTACGATCTCTTAAGGAGTGATGTTTTATGTATCATCACACAAAAAGTAAGGGAGATTTAGGTGTTTTAAAGGCTCAAGTAGATTTATATCAAAAAGGGTTTATGATTTTGTTCCCTGCAACTGAACATGCACCGTTTGACTTAGTCGTTTACAAAGACAACCAGTTTAAACGGATTCAAGTTAAGTACAGAGAACTAAACACAAACGGGGTTCTAAATGTTCGGTTTCGTTCAAGCTATAGTACCGCGAGTGGAGTTCAGACGCGGTTTATAAACAAAGATGAAATTGATGTATACTGTGTATATTGTCCACAGACTGATACCTGTTATTACTTTGAACCGAATCTTTTTGAAAAATCTATTTCATTGAGGGTAAAAACACCAAAGAATAATCAAAAGCAAAATATTCTTTTTGCAGATGATTATCGTGAGGTTCCGTAGAGACTACACGTGTCGCACCTGAAACGGTGAAGATATAGTCCAGACTACAAACAACACGATGTTGGTGACGAAAGTCATGGTGGTAAGCTAAGCCGTCGGTCGGGGGTTCGAATCCCTCTTGGGACGCTTCCATTAAAATAGAGATGTTCTCTACGGAGAACGTCTCTTTTTTCATTTTCCGGGAAATCGATTGACAAGGAATCGCGTCCTAACGGAAGATGAAAGGGAATGGAAGAGAGGGTGAGGGAAGATGGAGAAGGAAAAGGACCAGGACTATCCGTTCCCCGGGAATTGGTCGCGCCTGCATAAGATGATTCAAGAAGCAGATGCCTCTGGGGAACGACAGCGGATCGAACCGATTTTATGGGATTGGTATCAGGCGATTCCGGGTGACCCGTTTATTTTCATGGAAATCTTCCAATGTGCGATGGAAAAACCGGACGACCCGGAAACGCTCGAGAAGTTGCAGGAACTCGTCGCCATCCAGATGGCGGAAGCGGAAGAACCGGCTTCGGGCGGATTACAGATTGCGCAGTATTACATCATGCGGGACCAGCCGTTTGAAGCGGCGCACTGGATCAACCAGTATCTCGAATGGCAAGACAAAAAGGATACGGTCAACACACAGGCACATCAGGTGCTTCAAGTGTTGAAAATGACCGAGTTTCCTGCGGCCATCGCCAAATTGAAACGGACGTTGACGCGCGGCAGTACAGGGGAACAAATCGAGGCGTTGCAACATGTTCATTTCAATATCGATTCGGTGCTCGACAATGTGCTTCATGAGCTACTCGTATCCAAGCGACCGAAGCTCGTCAAATTAATCGTGTTAGAGAAGGCGTTTGCCGAACTCGCGGTCATCAAGTGGTCGGATGGGGATTCGACAAACGAGATGTCGCAAATGGAAGCGACATCGCACATCGAGACGTGGGAGAAGACCGTCCTCTCGCTTCAGAAATCAGTTGAGGGCGATGAGATCGGGACTCAGTTGTTGATGAACTATATGTACACGCATTATCCGTATGTGCCAGCCGAAAAAGCGGACGTGGAACAGGCGCTCGTACAGGCGAAACAAGCGATTTTGCATGACGAGGCAGTCGACGGTTTGGCAGCTGCGATTTTAGAGGCGGATCTGCGCTTCACACAGGCGTTATTAGACTAAATCCTTGTGTGCATACCGAGGATTTATGCTATAATACGGATTGTTGTACATTTTTGTACGGTATAAACGAATTGTTGGAGGGACTTAGCATGACAGCAAAATGGGAAAAAACATCAGGTAGCCAAGGCGTACTCACGTACGAAGCTCCTGCAGAAGCTTTTGATAAAGCAGTTGACGCCGCATTTAAAACAGTCGTCAAAGACTTGAACGTGCCTGGCTTCCGTAAAGGTAAATTGCCACGCCCAATGTTCAACAAAATGTATGGAGAAGAAGCACTCTATCAAGATGCGCTCGACATTCTCTACCGCGACACAATCCAAGGTGCGGTTGAAGAAGCTGGTTTCGAACCAATCGCGCTCGAAAACATCGATGTAGACGGCACGCTCGAGAAAGGCAAACCAGTCGCTTTCAAAGTGACATTCGTGGTTGAGCCAGAAGCTGAGCTTGGCGAATACAAAGGCCTCGAGTACGAAGCTGTTTCAACTGAAGTAACAGAAGACGAAGTAACAGCAGAACTTGAAGCACTTCAACAGCAAGGCGCAGAACTCGCTGTTAAAGAAGGTGCAATCGAAAACGGCGATACAGCTGTATTTGATTTCGCAGGTTTCGCTGACGGTGAGCAGTTCGAAGGCGGCACAGCTGAGAACTACACACTCGAAATCGGTTCTGGTCAATTCATCCCAGGATTCGAAGAGCAAATGATCGGCATGACTGCTGGTGAAGAAAAAGACGTTGAAGTAACATTCCCTGAAGAGTACCACGCTGAAAACTTAGCGGGTAAACCAGCGACATTCAAAGTCAAACTTCACGAAGTGAAAACAAAACAAGTTCCTGAACTCGACGACGAGTTCGCAAAAGACATCGACGAGTCTGTTTCGACACTCGACGAGTTGAAAGCGAGCATCCGTGAGCGTTTAGAAGCTGGTAAGAAACAAGAAGCTGAAGGTACAATGCGCGACCAACTCGTTGAGCAGGCGACTGCTAACGCGACAATCGACGTACCACAAGTTCTCGTTGACCAAGAAGTAGACCGCATGGTACAAGAGTTCGGTTCACGTGTATCTTCACAAGGAATCGACCTTAACATGTACTTCGAACTCACTGGTACTTCTGAAGAAGCAATGCGCGAAGAGATGAAAGAGCAAGCTGAAGAGCGCGTTAAAGCTCGTCTCGTCTTGAAAGCAATCGCTGAAAAAGAAGCAATCGAAGTATCTGATGAAGATGCTGAGAAAGAGCTTGAAGAAATGTCTAAACTTTACAACATCGCACCGGACCAACTCCGTACGATGCTCGCTCCACAAGGCGGTCTTGAGACACTTAAAGGTGACCTCAAATTCCGTAAAGCGATCGACATCCTCGTTGAAAACGGTAAAGCGAAGTAAGTTGATTTTTAGTGGGACGACTGCTTAGCGGTCGTCCTTTTTTCTGTCACAACACTTTGGATGTGTAATTCTTTGAAGTCGCAATATGTTCATGCTACAATTATTTCAACGCAGAGATGTAAAATGTCTTTTCACGGTGCATCGCACCAGAAAATACAAATCGCGATTTATCGCACTTACATCCATTTTCACCACAGAAGGGGTGTATCGAATGTTCAAATTTAACGAGGAAAAGGGGCAACTCAAGTGCTCGTTTTGCGGAAAATCGCAAGAACAAGTTCGTAAGTTAGTCGCCGGACCAGGCGTATACATTTGCGATGAATGTATCGAACTTTGCAATGAAATCGTTGAGGAAGAGCTCGGTGTAGAGGAAGAAGTCGAATTCAAAGACATTCCGAAACCACAAGAGATTCGTAACATCCTAGACGATTATGTCATTGGACAAGACCGCGCGAAACGTGCGCTTTCAGTCGCTGTCTATAACCACTATAAACGCATCAACGCCGGCGGTCGTTCGGATGATGTCGAACTTGCGAAGTCGAACATCGTCATGATCGGACCAACTGGTAGCGGGAAGACGCTTCTCGCCCAGACGATGGCTCGCGTCTTGAACGTCCCATTCGCAATCGCGGATGCGACAAGCTTGACGGAAGCGGGTTACGTCGGTGAAGACGTCGAAAATATCTTGCTCAAATTGATCCAATCAGCTGACTACGATGTCGAGAAGGCTGAAAAAGGAATCATCTATATCGATGAGATCGACAAGATTGCTCGTAAGTCTGAAAACCCATCGATTACGCGCGACGTATCCGGTGAAGGCGTTCAGCAGGCACTCCTTAAAATTCTTGAAGGCACTACAGCAAGCGTACCGCCACAAGGTGGACGTAAGCATCCGCATCAAGAATTCATCCAAATCGATACGACAAACATTCTCTTCATCGTCGGCGGAGCATTCGCTGGGATTGAATCGGTCGTCAAACGCCGAATCGGGAAGAAAGTCATCGGTTTCGGAAACGATCAAGAGAATCGCGAGTTGACGCAAGAAGACTTGCTCGCCCGCGCACTTCCTGAAGACCTTCAAAAATTCGGTTTGATTCCTGAGTTCATCGGTCGTTTGCCAGTCATGGCGACGCTCACGACACTCGATGAGGAAGCACTCGTTGAAATCTTGACGAAGCCGAAAAATGCCCTCGTTCGTCAGTACGAGAAAATGCTCGAGCTTGACGATGTCGAATTGACGTTCACTGACGAGGCATTGATCGAAATCGCCAAACTTGCGATCAAACGTAAGACTGGCGCACGCGGTCTCCGCTCGATTATCGAAGAAATGATGCTCGATGTGATGTTCACCGTCCCATCGCGTGACGATATCGAGAAAGTCATCATCACAGATGAAACGATTACGGGTCTTGCCGGTCCGAAATACGTCCTTCGTGATGGTACTGTCGAACAGACAGGGGACAACAAAGAGACAGCATAATTTGTTAACGAAGAAGGCTCAAACACTCGGCACACTCCGAGTTTTGGGCCTTTTTGCACAGGAGGCGTTGTAGATGGAAAAATTACCAATCCTTCCGTTGCGAGGAGTCGTCGTATATCCGCTCATCGGTGTGACAATCGATGTCGGACGCCCGTTATCACTTCGGGCGCTCCTTGCTGCAAAGGAGCATGAGACGGATTTAATTGTCGTCACTCAAAAAGAGACCGGAAACGAATCACCAGAACCGGAAGACTTGTACACGATTGGAACGCGTGTCCATATCGCCAAGATGAGCGAATTGTCGAACGAGACGATTCGGGTTCGGATCGTCGGGAAAGAGCGTGTCCGCGTCGACTCGGTCGAATCGACGGATGAAGGCTGGTTCGCCAACGTCGAACCACTCGAGCTTGCTGAAGGGGAAGAGGTCGAACGTACGGCACTCGTCCGTCTGTTGAAAGAGCAGTTCGGAAAACTTGTCGCGAATATTAAAGGTATGTCCCCGGACGAACGTCGTCGCTTCGAGATGTATGAGCGGCTCGAGTCGCTCACAGACTATATCACGTCGAAACTTGATGTCGATGTCGAACTTCGCCAAGCGATGCTCGAAGAAGCAGATGCGGTCAAACGAGGGCTTGAACTGCTTGAAATCATCGCACACGAGGTGGAAGTGATCGAACTCGAGCAAGAGATGCGCGAGCGGACGAAGAAGTCGATTGAGCAGTCGCAGCGCGAGTACTACTTACGGGAACAGATGAAGACGATTCAACAAGAGCTCGGCGACCAGACGCAAGAGTCTGAGCCGAACCGCCTTCGCGAGAAGTTAGAGGCGCTCGACTTGCCAGAGACGACTCGGAAGAACGTCATGCGTGAAGCAGAGCGATTGAACGTCGTCCCACAAACGTCGCCGGAGTATGCGGTCATCCGCAATTACCTCGACTGGGTCGCATCCCTTCCATGGGGCATCGAGACGGAAGACAAGCTCGATGTGAAACACGCGGCAGACGTCCTTGACGATGATCATTACGGCTTGGAGTCGGTGAAAGACCGAATCCTCGAATACTTGGCTGTCCGCCAGTTGACGAACTCGCTTCGTGGACCGATCCTTTGTCTCGCCGGACCTCCAGGGGTCGGGAAGACGTCGCTCGCCCGTTCTATCGCGTCGGCGCTTGAACGTCACTTCGTTCGCGTCTCACTCGGTGGGGTACGCGATGAGGCGGAAATCCGTGGTCACCGCCGGACGTATATCGGCGCGATGCCAGGACGTGTTATCCGCGGGTTGAAGCAAGCGGAAAGTAAGAATCCGGTCTTCTTACTCGATGAGATCGACAAGATGGCTTCTGACTTCAGAGGAGACCCAGCGTCGGCGATGCTCGAAGTGCTCGACCCAGAGCAAAACGTATCGTTCTCGGACCACTACATCGAAGAACCGTTCGATTTATCGAACGTTACGACGTCTCGCAAATCCCGGCACCGCTCCTTGACCGGATGGAACTCATTCAAATCGGTGGGTATACGGAGCTCGAGAAAGTCGAAATCGCGAAGCGCCACTTAGTGCCGAAACAGTTGAAAGAGCACGGATTGAAGAAGAGCCAATTGACGATCAAAGAAGATGCGCTCTATGAAGTCGTACGCCGCTACACACGTGAAGCCGGTGTCCGGAACTTAGAACGCGTCATCGGTTCGCTCTGCCGTAAAGCAGCGAAACAAATCGCAATCGGTGAGAAAAAACGGGTCACGATTTCGAAGAAAGCCATCATCACGTATCTCGGAAAGCCGAAGTATCGTTACGGAAAAGGGGAGACCGAGGACTCGATCGGTGCAGTGACAGGTCTTGCCTACACGGCGTTCGGTGGAGACACGCTCACAATCGAAGTGGCGCTCGCCCCAGGGAAAGGCAAACTTCAGTTGACGGGTAAACTCGGTGATGTGATGCAGGAGTCGGCACAGACGGCATATAGCTATGTCCGCGCGAATGCGGAGCGATTCGGGATTGACCCGACGTTCTATGAGCGACAAGACATCCACATCCACGTTCCGGAAGGGGCCGTACCGAAAGATGGACCATCGGCCGGAATTACGATTGCGACAGCACTCATTTCCGCGTTGACCGGGAAGAAAGTCCATCGCGATGTCGGGATGACGGGGGAAATCACACTTCGTGGACGCGTTTTACCAATCGGTGGATTGAAAGAAAAGGCGCTCGCTGCTCATCGGGCCGGGTTGACGACCATCGTCATTCCGAAAGATAATGAGCGAGACATCGATGACATTCAAGAAACGGTGCGTGAGAAACTGACGTTCGTTCCCGTGACGACACTCGATGAAGTACTAGATGTAGCATTTGGAGGAAATTAAATGAAGATCAACAAAGCAGAATTCGTGACGAGTGCCGTCGCGCCAGACCATTATCCAGTCCATGAGTTGCCGGAAGTGGCGCTTGCCGGACGGTCGAACGTCGGGAAGTCGTCGTTCATCAATAAGATTTGCCAACGGAAGGCGCTCGCACGGACGTCTTCGAAACCAGGAAAGACTCAGACCCTCAACTTCTTTAACATCAATGATGAAATCATGTTCGTTGACGTTCCAGGATACGGTTATGCGAAAGTATCGAAGACGGAACGCGAGAAGTGGGGCGTCATGATGGAGCAATATTTGACGAGCCAAGAGGCGCTTCGCGGCGTCGTCTTACTCGTCGATATCCGTCATGAGCCAACAGGTGACGACGTGACGATGTACAACTTCTTGAAGCACTATGACATTCCGGTCATCGTCGTGGCGACGAAGCTCGATAAGATCAAGAAGAGCCAGCGTCAAAAGCACGAGGCAGCGGTGAAACGTAAGCTTCAGTTCGATCCATCTGACCGTTTTGTCGCTTTCTCAGCCGAAACGGCAGAAGGAAAAGACGATGCGTGGAAAGCAATTTACGCACTCATCACGGAAGGTGAATGACGTATGGGCGAAGGGATTCCTTCGCCTTTTTGTTTTTCTCATCCCGCAATCGGGTAATTATCGTATAATCATAGTTAGTACATAGTCATAATCGTAAACGAGGTGGAGAAATGCAGCGCATGTTTGAAAACAAATGGTACCGCGCCCTCTTTTGGACGCTGACCATCTTTTTAGTCATTTGGGTCGGAACAGAGATCTCATTCGTGTTTGAACCGATTCAAGTTATTTTGGCACTCGTCACGGTCCCACTCATTGTGGCCGGACTCTTCTTTTATTTCTTGGTCGGCATCGTCGACTTTTTAGAAAAACGGTTGAAAGGGAAACGCGCACTTGCGGTCGCGATGACACTGATCGGTCTCGTACTCATCTTTACCATCGTCTTCAGTATTCTCGGACCGGTCCTTGCTGAACAAATCACATCGCTCATCAATGCGATGCCGAGTATCGCGAAAGAGCTTCAACAACAAGCGTTCGCCGTCCGTGACACGTTGCTTCAAAATGAATTCTTGTCACGCTTCATGGCAGAGAATGATGAGATGTTCCGAAACTTGACGACGAATATCACGTCGTATTTAGGAGACTTGTTCGGAAACATCGCGTCGTCATTCGGTCAAGTCGTCGGATTCGTGACGTCAGCGGTCATCACGATTGTCGTCATCCCGTTCATGCTTCTTTACATGTTGCTTGACGGGAAGCGCTTGCCGGACGCTATCGTCAAACTCTTGCCATCGAGCTATGAGAAAGAGACGCGTCACATCTTGCATGACATGCACGAGACGGTACGCAGCTACGTCAACGCTCAACTTCTCGTCGCGTTCTTCGTCGGGATCACGTCGCTCATCGGCCTTTGGATCGTCGGTGTGGATTATGCCATCTTGCTCGCGCTCTTCATGATGGTGACGAACATCATCCCATACGTCGGACCGTTCTTAGGTGCCGTACCGGCTGTCATCGTGGCGTTCATTCAAGATCCGATCAAAGTCATCTGGGTCATCGTCGTCATCATTATCGTGCAGCAGATCGAATCGAACGTCATCTCACCGCTCATTCAAGGGAAGTCCTTGAAAGTCCACCCGCTCACAATCATCATCGTCTTGCTCGTGGCTGGGAATTTGGCTGGGATTATCGGGATGCTCATCGCCGTACCTTTCTATGCGGTCGCCAAAACGGTTGTCCAGAATATCGTTCGCATCTATAAACTAAGAGAACGCGAACAATATTTAGACAAAGAAGAGACGGAAAGCTCTATTATTACGGATCCAAACTCACCACATTCATAAGAAAAAGGGTAGAAATGGGGTTTCGCCATTTCTACTTCTTTTTGTCACAAAAAGTTCTTATTTTATTTCAGGAAAATCAAACAGAAGATTATAGTTACCAGATAAGAACTGTTATAATGTACGGTAGAGATTGAAAAAAGAAGAGACAACCGTCGGTGGATTTTAGATGAGGGGAAGAGATACATGCATATTGTCGTCGTTGGACTAAATAACAAGACAGCCCCTGTCGCGATTCGGGAGCAGTTCTCGTTTGGGGAGCAAGAAATCGTGGATGCGATGATTGCGCTTCGCGAAGAGAAGAGCATTTTCGAGTCGGTTATTTTGTCTACGTGTAACCGGACGGAGCTGTACGTCGTGACAGATCAACTCCATACTGGACGTTATTACACGAAACGTTTCTTGGCGAACTGGTTCAATCTAGAGATGGAGCAGTTCACACCATACTTGTCGATTCGAGAAGGGGAAGAGGCGATTCGTCACTTGTTCCGTGTCACATCGGGCCTCGACTCGATGATCATCGGGGAAACACAAATTTTAGGTCAGGTGAAGACAAGTTTCTTCCGTGCCCAAGAGCATGGAACGACAGGAACGGTCTTCAACAAATTATTCAAAGAAGCGGTCACACTCGCCAAGCGCGCCCATACGGACACGCAAATTGGGGAAATGTCTGTATCGGTCAGCTCGGCTGCCGTGACGCTCGCGCAAGAAATGTACCAACAGCTTGACGATAAACAAGTCGTCGTCGTCGGAGCCGGAGAAACGGGCGAACTGACAACACTCAACTTGTTCGAGGCTGGTGCTAAACAAATCGCCGTCTTCAACCGGACGGAGAGCAAAGCGAAAGCTGTAGCGGATAAGTTCAAAGGTCGTGCCCATTCGATTCGTGAAATCGCATGTGGCTTACTCGATGCGGATATTTTGATCAGTTCTACCGGAGCGAAAGACGCCGTCATCGGATATGACGATGTGGCAGCGGCACAATTGTTGCGCCGTGAACGCCCACTTCTTCTCATTGACATTGCTGTGCCGCGAGATATCGATCCAGCGGTCGCGACACTTCCAGGTGTTCATTTGTTCGATGTCGATGATTTGAATGGAATCGTCAACAAAAATCTCGAAGCTCGTCTCCTCGAAGCCGAGAAGATCGAGATGAAGATCGATGAAGCGATTCAAGAGTTCCAAACATGGCTCGTCACGCTCGGTGTCGTACCGATCATGAACGAGTTGCGTGCCCGTGCCCTTGATATTCAAGAAGACACGATGACGAGTCTAGAGCGTAAGCTCGACCATTTGTCGGCGCGCGACAAGAAAGTCATCGGGAAGCATATGAAGTCGATCATCAACCAAATGCTTCGTGATCCAATCGACTATATTAAAGACGCAGCGGCACAGCCGGACGCGAACGTTCGAATCGCCCAGTTTGTCGAGACGTTCGGACTCGATGTCGAGTTACCAGAACAGCCGGTAGACGAAGTGGAAGAAACGGATGCCACTTCTGCCAAAGCACCACTTCGCGCATTGATGCGCTAACAAGATATAAAAGGCGACGTGTGTCGCCTTTTTCTATGAAGGAGAGACTCAACATGCGAAAAATCATCGTCGGGAGGGCGACGTGTGTCGCCTTTTTCTATGAAGGAGAGACTCAACATGCGAAAAATCATCGTCGGCTCACGCCGTTCCCAACTTGCCATGACTCAAACGAAATGGGTCATCGAACAATTGAAGCAAGCCGGAGCACAAAACGAGTTCGAGATTAAAGAAATCGTGACGAAAGGGGACCAAATCGTCGATGTACAATTGTCAAAAGTCGGCGGGAAAGGTCTATTCGTCAAAGAGATTCAACAACAGATGCTCGATGGGGACATCGATTTCGCCGTACACAGTATGAAAGACGTTCCGGCCGAACTACCAGAAGAACTCTATATCAGTTGCATGCCGAAACGTGTCGATGCGCGTGACGTCCTCATCTGTGAGAATGGCTACACGTTCGAGACGCTTCCGAAAGGTTCAATCGTCGGAACGAGCTCGCTCCGTCGTGGGGCACAAATTTTAGCGGCACGTCCCGATCTTGAGATTCAATGGATTCGCGGAAACATCGACACGCGTCTGAAGAAGTTGGACTCGGAGAACTACAACGCCATCTTGCTCGCGAAAGCCGGGCTCGAACGGATGGGTTGGACGGACCGTGTCGACTTCGAAGCGCTTGAACCGGACGTCATGGTACCTGCTGTCGGACAAGGCGTACTCGCAATCGAGAGCCGTAAAGACGATGCAGAAGTAACGGCAGTGCTTCAGTTGTTACATGATGATGTGACGGCAAAAGCCGCGACAGCGGAACGGACTTTCTTAAAAGCCATCGAAGGAAGCTGTCACGTCCCAGTTGGCGGTTACGCGACGGTCGACGGTGACGAAGTGACGCTCACGGGCCTCATCGCGTCAGTGGACGGGAAAGAGGTGCTTCGCGTGACGAAAACGTCAACGGACGGAATCGCACTCGGAATGGACGTCGCAGAAGAATTGCTCGGACGTGGCGGGCGTGAAATCCTCGCCTCGGTCAATGAGTGACGTCTGGTACACGGGAACGAAAAGAATGACCGCTTCGCAACGGGCGCTGCTCGAGGCGAGCGGTCTTTCCGTTCATCATGTCCCGCTCATTCAGACGAGAGAGACGCACGTCCCGCCACCCGTGGAACGATTCGACTGGCTCGTCGTCACGAGTCAAAACGCGGTGCCCGCGCTTCGAAATCTGAAGCGTGACGTCAAAGTCGCTGCTGTCGGTGAGAAGACGAAACGGGCGCTTGAAGCGGAAGGGTTTACCGTTTCGCTCATGCCGGAGACGTATACGGGTGAGGCACTCTTTGAGCAGTTACGCGATATCGTTTCCGCCGATGAGATCGTCTTGTTCGCGCGTGGAAATTTGGCGAACACGAAGCACATGACGATGCTCTCTCACGTGCAGGACTGGGTCGTCTACGAGACGATCCCAGTGCCGTTGACACCGGCGCAACAGCAACAACTCGAGACCGTGAAGGCGCTGCTCGTCTTGAGCCCGTCGGCCGTCGAGGCGCTCACACCGCACTTGTCCCGCTTCAATGGGACGTGGTACGCCATCGGCGAAGTGACCGAACGTGCCGTCCGACAAGTGTCGACGTTACCGGTACGAGTGCCAGAATGTTATACTATGGATGCATTAATACAGTGTGTAGGGGAGGATTTTTCATGAACCAGTTTGACCGTCACCGTCGTCTTCGCTCATCGAAGTCGATGCGTGCCCTCGTACGTGAAAATCATGTTCGGAAAGAAGATTTGATTTACCCACTCTTCATTATTGAAGGGACTAACATTAAACGTGAAGTCAGCTCGATGCCTGGCGTCTTTAATTATTCACTTGACCGACTCGAAGAAGAGATCAAAGAAATCGTCGACCTCGGTCTCCAATCCGTGCTCTTGTTCGGCGTGCCGGAACATAAAGACCCGGAAGGCAGTGAAGCGTATCACGACCACGGCATCGTCCAAGAAGCGATCCGTAAAGTAAAAGAGTGGGCGCCACAGCTCACGGTCATCGCGGATACGTGCCTATGTGAATACACGTCGACAGGTCACTGTGGCCTCGTGAAGGATGGGGACGTCGATAACGATGCATCGCTTCCACTTCACGTCCAGACGGCCATCACGCAAGCACAAGCGGGTGCCGATATCATCGCGCCGAGCTCGATGATGGACGGATTCGTCGCAGCCATCCGTGAAGGTCTCGACCAAAACGGATTCAGCCATATCCCAATCATGAGTTATGGCGTAAAATATGCGTCGGCGTATTACGGACCGTTCCGTGACGCTGCCCAATCGGCTCCAGGTGAAGGTGACCGTAAAGGCTATCAGATGGACCCGGCGAACCGTCGTGAGGCGTTCCGCGAGTCACAATCTGACGTCGAACAAGGTGCCGACTTCATGATTGTCAAACCGGCTCTCGCGTTCATGGACATCATCCGTGACATGCGCGACTCACTCGATATGCCAATCGTGGCGTATAACGTGAGCGGAGAGTACGCGATGATCAAAGCTGCGTCACTCAACGATTGGGTCGACGAAGAACGCATCGTCATGGAGACGATGGTCGGATTCAAGCGTGCCGGTGCCGATCTCATCGTCACGTATTTCGCAAAAGACGTCTGTCGCTATTTGGAAGGAGACTACGCATGACATACAACCAAACACGCTCACAAGAAGCGTTCGAACAAGCCCGCCCACTCATGCCAGGCGGTGTCAACAGTCCGGTCCGTGCCTACAAATCGGTCGGTATGACGCCGATTTTCGCCGAACGTGGTGAAGGTTCACGCGTCTATGACATCGATGGCAACGAGTATATCGATTACGTCCTCTCATGGGGACCCCTCATCCTCGGTCACCGTGACCCTGTCGTCACGAAAGCGATTCAAGAACAAGCTGAAAAAGGCTGGACGTTCGGGACGCCGACCGAGCTCGAGACGAAGATGGCAGAACTCGTCATCAACCGCGTCCCATCAATCGAGATGGTTCGTATGGTCAACTCGGGTACGGAAGCGACGATGGCGGCACTTCGCCTCGCACGCGGCTATACAGGGAAGACGAAGATCTTGAAGTTCGAAGGATGCTACCACGGACACGGCGACTCGCTTCTCATTAAAGCAGGATCTGGTGTCGCGACACTCGGTCTCCCGGACTCACCAGGTGTACCGAAAGAGCTCGCGAGCCATACGCTCACGGTTCCTTACAACGACTTGGACGCTGTCCGCGTCGCGTTTGAGAAATACGGTGACGACCTCGCTGGTGTCATCGTCGAACCGGCAGCTGGAAACATGGGCTTCGTGCCACCACAACCAGGGTTCCTCGAAGGACTTCGTGAAATCACGGAACAAAATGGTGCGCTTCTCATCTTTGATGAGGTCATGACAGGCTTCCGTGTCGGGTACAACTGTGCACAAGGATACTTCGGTGTCACACCGGACCTCACATGTCTCGGTAAGGTCATCGGCGGCGGACTTCCGGTCGGTGCTTACGGCGGGAAACGCGAAATCATGGAACAGATTGCGCCGCAAGGTCCAATCTATCAAGCGGGTACGCTCTCGGGTAACCCACTCGCGATGATTGCTGGTTACACGACACTCTCGCAACTGAAGCCTGAGCACTACGCGGAGTTCGAGCGTAAGGCAGACCGTCTCGCGGAAGGATTTACGCAAGCTGGTGAGAAATACAACATCCCGCACGACACGAACCGTGCTGGCTCGATGTTTGGTTTCTTCTTCACGAACGAGAAAGTAACGAACTTCGAAAAAGCGAAATCGGCGAACCTCGAGATGTTCCGTTCGTACTATCAGAAGATGGCAGCGCGCGGCGTATTCTTGCCACCGTCACAGTTCGAAGGATTGTTCCTCTCGACGGCGCATACGGATGAGGATATCGAGAAGACGATTGCAGCGGTCGAGGCGACGTTCAAGGAGCTTCAAGAAGAGTTTTCACTCTAATCTTGACTGCTGACGTTTCTGTCGCTACAATTATCTAACAGATACGATGAAAAGCATTGATGAGGAGTAGTACGCATCATCCATTCCTTTTTAGAGACGCGACCGCTTGGTGAAAGGTTGCGAGGGATGGACGCGGAAGTCGCCTCGGAGCTGACTTTCTGAATGGAGTAAGAAAGTTCGGTCCATCGACCGTTATTCGATTTTGAGTGCGCCACTTGTTGGCGAACTAAGGTGGTACCGCGGAAGATCACGGCTTCTTTCGTCCTTAGCGTATAGGACGAGAGAAGCCGTTTTTGTGTTCATTAAGATATAGAGGAGGCGCCACACATGGCCCATGAGACAAATGAAATCACCATGCCGACGAAGTACGACCCAAGTGCGACGGAGTCAAAATGGTACGACTACTGGTTAGAAAACGATGTATTTAAAGCAGACGAGGACGATTCGAAACAACCGTACACAATCGTCATCCCACCACCGAACGTTACGGGGAAACTTCACCTCGGTCACGCTTGGGACACGACGCTCCAAGACTTGTTGACGCGCCTCAAGCGCATGCAAGGCTATGACGTGCTCTGGCTCCCAGGGATGGACCATGCCGGCATCGCGACACAGGCGAAAGTTGAACAAAAGCTCCGTGAAGAAGGCGTCATGCGTTACGACCTCGGACGTGAGAAGTTCCTCGAGAAGACGTGGGAATGGAAAGACGAGTACGCGAAGACGATTCGCGACCAATGGTCTAAACTCGGTCTCGGTCTCGACTATTCACGTGAACGCTTCACACTCGACGAAGGGCTCTCAAAAGCCGTTCAAGAAGTGTTCGTTCGCTTGTATGAGAAAGGTTTGATCTACCGTGGCGAATATATCGTCAACTGGGACCCGGCTCAAAAGACGGCCGTTTCGGATATCGAGGTTATTTACCAAGAAGTCGAGGGTGCGTTCTATCACATGAAGTATCCACTCGCTGACGGCTCAGGTCACATCGAGATCGCGACGACACGTCCAGAGACGATGCTCGGAGATACGGCGGTTGCCGTCAACCCGAAAGATGAGCGTTACACACACCTCATCGGTAAGACGATCATGCTTCCGGTCATGAACCGTGAGATTCCGATTGTTGCGGATGACTACGTCGACATGGAATTCGGTACAGGTTGCGTGAAGATCACGCCAGCCCACGACCCGAATGACTTTGAAATTGGAAACCGTCACGAACTTCCACGTATCCTCGTCATGGACGAAGGCGGGAAGATGAACGAGAACGCTGGCAAGTACGAAGGGCTTGACCGCTTCGAATGCCGCAAGCAACTCGTCAAAGACTTAGAGGCGGACGGCACACTCGTGAAGATTGAGCCGCACACGCACTCGGTCGGTCACTCAGAGCGTTCAGGCGCAGTCATCGAGCCATACCTTTCGAAACAATGGTTCGTTGATATGGAGCCACTCTCAAAAGCGGCACTCGAAGCACAAGGAAACGCCGACACGAAAGTCAACTTCGTCCCAGAACGCTTCGAAGGCACATACCTCCGTTGGATGGAGAACATCCGCGACTGGTGTATCAGCCGTCAACTTTGGTGGGGCCACCGCATCCCAGCTTGGTACCATAATGAGACAGGTGAAGTGTATGTAGGAAAAGAAGCACCAGCGGACAGTGAGAACTGGACACAAGATGAGGACGTCCTCGACACATGGTTCTCGTCAGCGCTTTGGCCGTTCTCAACGATGGGCTGGCCGGATACGGACGCACCGGACTTCAACCGTTACTTCCCGACGAGCGCGCTCGTTACGGGATACGATATCATCTTCTTCTGGGTATCACGCATGATCTTCCAATCACTCGAGTTCACAGGGAAGCAACCGTTCAACGATGTCCTTATCCACGGTCTCATCCGTGACTCGGAAGGACGCAAGATGTCGAAATCACTCGGTAACGGCGTTGACCCGATGGAAGTCATCGACCAGTACGGAGCGGATTCACTTCGTTGGTTCCTCCTCACAGGTTCGACACCAGGGAACGACCTTCGTTTCTATTGGGAGAAGATCGAGTCGACATGGAACTTCTCGAACAAGATTTGGAACGCGAGCCGTTTCGCTCTCATGAACATGGATGGACTCAAAGTGGAAGAGATCGACCTCACGGGCGAGAAGACACTTGCTGACAAGTGGATTTTGACACGCTTGAACGATACGATCGACCAAGTGACACGCCTCGTCGACAAGTACGAGTTCGGTGAAGCAGGTCGCTACTTGTACAACTTCATCTGGGAAGAGTTCTGTAACTGGTACATCGAGATGGCGAAACTTACACTCTATGGTGAGGACGAAGCAGCGAAGCACACGACACGTTCGGTCCTCGCGCACACGCTTGATTCAATCATGCGTCTCATGCACCCGTTCATGCCGTTCCTCACAGAGGAAATCTGGCAGCACTTGCCGCACGAAGGCGATTCAATCGTTCGTGCAAGCTACCCAACGCGTCGTGACGACCTTCACTTCGCAGATTCAGTTCCAGCGTTTGAAGCTGTGATGAACGTCATCCGCTCAGTTCGTAACATCCGTGCAGAAGTGAACGCACCGATGTCAAAACCAATCCAGCTCTTTATCTCGACGAGCGACGATGCGACGCAAGGTTACTTGAGCGCGAACGAAATGACGATTGGCAAGTTCACGAACGCGACAGAGCTTGAAATCGGACGTGGCCTCACGGCTCCGGATAAGTCGATGTCCGCGATCATGACAGGAGCGGAGCTCTTCATCCCGCTCGCAGACCTCATCAACTTCGAAGAAGAAATCGCCCGTCTTGAAAAAGAAGTGGCGAAGTATGAGAAAGAAGTCGAGCGCGTACAGAAGAAACTCGGAAACCAAGGCTTCATCGCCAAGGCACCGGCTCACGTCATCGACGAAGAGAAAGCAAAAGAAAAAGACTACCTCGACAAGCGTGACGCGGTCCGCGCCCGTTTGGAAGAGTTGCGTAAGTAAGATATACACCTTCTTTGGAGATTGATTCTCTGAAGAAGGTTTTTTTGTGTTTTGGTAGAATTTGGAGAGATGGACGGAGAAAGGGGATATGAGATGAGACGACTTGGGGTAATATGTGTTCTTATGTTGGGACTGGCTGGATGTACACCATCAGAAGAGACGGAGTCTGTGGAGAAGGCGGGTGTGGAAGAGGTAGAACAGGAGGGAGTGATTGATGAATCGCAATTCCCCGACGTAGACGTGACGGGGACGACGATTGCCGAAGTACAACCAGGGACAGAACGGGTCTCGGACGCGGTCGTGGAACAAATCACCCTTCAATATGAAGATGGCTCGACAAGACAGTTGTCGAAGGATTACATTATAACGGAGACGATGGTCGGGGGGATCGGTTTAGTTGCGATGACCGTCCCTGACCGTGAGAACCCGTTTGGCGTATTCATTCATGATGAAAGAAAGGCATGGGCGCAGCGTGGCATGCAACGTTTTGGGATTCCGGAGACATCATCAGCGTTCGCTCACGGATTAGATCTTCCTAATAAAGAGATGGAGGCCATCAGCGCTGATTATTCAGGTAACGATTGGTCGGTGAAGCTTTGGACGTTATACGATGAGACACGCCTCATCAGTATCATTGCGACGGATTCTTTCACTGAAGTAGAAGGGGAGATGTCGGATCAGCCAGAACCGTATGTATTGGAGCAATCATACGGGAACGGTTTATACTATTTAACCCAAGGCAAACTGATTATCGTGACAGGAAATATCTCGGAAGAAGAGTTGTTGGCACTCGCTGATTCGTTACCGAAACCTTCGTCTGTATCGTTTCCTTTTCATGATTCGGAGTAAGGATGAACACGCACACTTATAGAATCGATGAAAAGGAGGGTTCATGTTGCTAAATCGAAAGGAAACGATCCTACGAATTCGTAATGCTGAAATGAATGATGTAGCTGCACTGTCAGAATTAATGGGAGAGTTAGGATACCCGACTACAGAAAAACAGATGGCCACCCGTTTGATGAATATCCAACTAGATTCGAACTATCACACATTTGTAGCGGTAGAAAATCAAGAAATTGTAGGGATGATTGGTTTTTTTAGAGGAGTATCTTATGAAGTAGATGCATCCTATATTCGAATCATTGCTCTTGTCGTGAAGGCATCTCATCAAAAAAATGGGGTCGGTGCTTCTTTAGTGAATCATGTTCAAGATTGGGCACAGCTACATGGCATAATGAAAATAGCAGTCAATACAGGAAATCGTCGAACGGGTTCACACGTGTTCTACAAAAAGATGGGCTTTGATGGAACAGGGACAGGCTATTATAAGTCCATTCAGTGAAAAAGAATAAATTCAAGCTTTCAACACAATCAGGAAGTAATTAAGAAGTTCCTTTCTATGGAGATTCGCTCTCTAAGGGAAAATATGTATTCTTGTATTGGAACTATCTAATTGTAGGACATCAGTAGAGACGGGGACTGTCTAGAAAATACACATCATTTATAGGAGTGATAAATAGTGAAAGTAGAGTATTTTATAGGAATTGTGCCTCCAAAAGACTATTTATGTCGAATTGAAAAATTTCAAAATAAGTGGATGAGACAATTAGGTGTTGAGCCCCACATCACTTTAAAAGCACAAGGTGGATTAACTTCGGATGAGAAGTGGGTTGCAAAAGTATGTAATGTCTGTGAACGTGTTAAACCTTTCCAAGTGTCGTTAGATGAACCAAAGTATTTCGGAGATAACATTTTGTATTTAAGTGTGATATCAAATGGCTTGATTCATCTGCATCAAGAGGTGTTACAGGAAATTGCGCCACCAAAACATTTAATTAAACAATATTTTGAAGGCGATGAGTATGTACCTCATTTAACTTTAAGTACAGAATACGTCAGTAACGATTTGAAAAATGGTCTTTCAACAATCGATTTAAAAGAAATGGAAAAGTTATCTAATGAAATATTGAGTCCATTTCCGAGTTTTGAAGTAGATTTTATTAGGGTTTATAAACTAAATATTCAGAAGAAAATATATGAAAAACATTTTGATATTTCTTTATCTTCTTAAATTGATATACAGTATTTGTGAGTCGGATTCAAAAAGTGTCAAACCCTCGCGATCTAATTAAATTGTCTTGAATATGAATAAAAAATAGCCCACAAGAAAACCACCTCGCGTAAGCGAGATGGTTCACGTGCCACAAAACGTTTGATACGGATACGTCCGTGGTGGACCTGCTGATACGTATTCAGACGGTTGATCGTAGTTATAAGGATCACGCAAAATGTTGATTAGCGCCTCGGTCGGTCCGAAGTCGCCTCGTTCTGCTGCTTGGATTGCTTTCTCGACATGATGATTTCGAGGAATGACGGCCGGGTTGTATTGGCGCATGATTCGACTGACGTCCTCGTCCGGGAGACCTTGTTCGCTTAGGCGTTTTTGCCAAGCATCAATCCATGCCTTCCCATCTTCCCGAGTTGCGAATGAAAGCGAATCGATTTCACCGAGCGTCAACGAGCGGAACGTATTCGTATAATCTGCCTCTGTCTCCATCATCAAGCGGAGCAGTTCATCGGTGAGTGCATCGTCACCATCTTTTCGGACGTATATGCCGATCTTATGCGCGAGTCCGGTAAAGTAGGCTTCTTTATACAACTCCGTATAGCGGGTGAGTTGCTTGTTCGCCACATCAACCGCTTCTTCTTTCGTTTCGCCAAGGAGCGGCAGCAATGTCTCTGCGAGTCGGGCGAGGTTCCAAGACCCGATATATGGTTGATTCGCATAAGCGTATCGTCCTTCCCGGTCGATCGAGCTGAAGACCGTCTCCGGGTGGTACGTATCCATGAACGCGCACGGTCCGTAATCGAGACCTTCTCCACTGATGAACATATTGTCCGTATTCATCACGCCGTGAATGAACCCGACGAGTTGCCAGTTGGCGATGAGTCTCGCCTGTCTTTCGACGACGCGTCCAAGGAACTGTTCGTAGCGATCGGGTGCATCGATGAGGTCTGGGTCGTGACGTTTGATCGCAAATTCCGCGAGCGCGATGACGTCATCGATGGAGCCGGCACCTGCCGCGAATTGGAATGTCCCGACACGAAGATGACTCGAGGCGACCCGGGTCAGGATGGCTCCGTGCTTTGGACCTTGACGCATGATGGCTTCCCCGGTCTGAACGACGGCGAGTGCCCGGTTTGTCGGGATGCCGAGAGCATGCATCGCCTCGCTGATGATAAATTCCCGTACCATCGGCCCGAGGGCGGCCCGTCCGTCACCACCTCTAGAGTACTCCGTCGGTCCAGAGCCTTTGAGCTGTACATCGACACGTTTCCCGTTCGGAGTCACGTGTTCCCCAAGCATGAGGGCCCGTCCGTCCCCGAGCATCGTCAAGTTGCCGAATTGATGTCCGGCGTAGGCTTGCGAGAACGACGTCTCGGTTTGACGATTACCGGCAAGTAATTCGATGTCTTGTTTAAGTGTTTCTGTATCAAGCCCGAGCGAAGCGGCTAATGGATTGTTAAACAAGACGAGTGTCGGATTGTCGACCGGATGGATGGGTCCACGGTCGTAAAAAATGTCACGCAGTTCGAGATACGTCGCCTCGAAGTTCCAGTCAGTTGTCATGGCGCATGCCTCCTTCTTCGCTTCGAGTATAGCACAGACTGTTTTCCATAACGGCTGTCGTGAATTTTGATAAGATGAAACAGAAGTGTAAACAGTAGGAGTGTGGAAGATGAAGACGAGACAAGATGTATTTGATTGGTTGAGTGGACAGCTTCGCTTCGGGATTAAACCGGGTCTCGAGCGGATGAATTGGATGATTGAGCAGCTAGGGTTAGAAGAACGTCCGTCCATTCATGTGGCCGGGACGAACGGAAAAGGGTCGACCGTTGCGTTTTTACGAGCGATGGCGATGGAGAATGGATTATCCGTCGGAACGTTCACGTCACCTTATATCATTCAGTTCGAGGAACGAATCATGTTGAACGGGGAACCGATTCAAGAAGACGCGCTCGTCGACGTAGCGAACCGTGTCAAAGCCTGTGCGGACACGGCACCGGAGACATTGACGGAGTTTGAACTCTTGACGATGATGGCATGGTGCTATTTTGACGATACACGTCCTGATGTGATCATTTGGGAAGTCGGTCTCGGGGGACGACTCGACTCGACGAACGTGTTGACACATCCACTTGCGACCGTTGTGACGTCGATTGGACATGATCATCAAGGAATACTCGGCGATACTCTTGAAGAGATTGCGATGGAGAAGTACGGCATCATGAAGCGTGACGTGCCGATGTTCCATAGTGTCGGTGAGGAAAAGTTGATTGAACTGTTGCTACAAAAAGGAGAAGACGTAGGCGCTTCGATTCATGATGTACGAACACTTGTGACAGAAATCGAGGACGGGGCTGGGACTGTCGTTACATATGAGGGTATGCCACCTGTCGTGCTCGGGTTGACGGGTCATCATCAAGCTTATAACGGGGCATGTGCCGTCGCCGTAGCGTGTCATCTCGGTTGGAAGGAAGAGGCGATTCGGTCGGGACTTGAGCGGGCACAACATCCGGGGCGATATGAACTCGTCTCCAAACGACCACGAGTGATCTTGGATGGGGCACATAACCAGGAAGGCATCGAGGCGTTGGTTGTGCAAGCTAAACAAGAACGAGACGTGACAGTCCTGACGGCGATTTTGGCGGACAAGGACCGTGACACGATGGTTCACGCGCTTCAAAAGATTGGCGACGTGTACGAGACGACGTTTGATTTTCCACGTGCGAGAAGGAAAGAGCAGCTAATAAAAGATGGGGCACGCTTCGTTGAATGGAAAGAATGGCTAAACAATTGGATGGAAGCACCGACGAGTAAGACGTTGATTGTGACCGGGTCTCTTTATTTCATTAGTGAAGTAAGAACTCATTTCCAAAGTTTGAAAAAATAAGGTTGTGTTCAGACGAGGGAAAGAGTATGAATGAATATGAGAACGTATGTCAAAAATCATTCGAAACTTCCAAGGAGGAAACGCAGCATGGTCAGTCAACGTAGATTGAAACGACCCGTGACGGCATTCGTCGCCATCGTCTTTATCACATCTCTCCTCATCACAACTTTATTTGAGATGTATTCAACCGTATCGGCGAATACGCCGGTCAAACCAGTGATTTTGGAAGTGACGGACATTCCAAAACAAGTGAACGGAAAAGTCGATGGGATTAGTGTCGGCAGTGATTTTGACGTTCAAAAAATGTCGATGAAACAATTCAATGCGTTACGATATGACCTACTTGGACGTTATGATGCTATCGTTTTTTCTCCTTCGGGGGCTGCAAATGGTAAAAAATATAATCCAGAGCAAGTTATATACGATTATCAGAAACCTTTCGGTGATAATAGCACTCCTTATGATGAATCGAGTAATAAATACAAAGAATACATAGAATCTTTGTATGCTACAAAGGAAAAAGATAACGACTTATCAACGTTACGTGTAGACGATTTATTAAAATTGATGAAGGCTGGAATTCCAGTGTGGATTCATGCAGATGCCTTCTCGCCTTTAACTGGTCAATCTATAGTCAGAAACTTTGAATCACTTAAAAGTGAAGAAAACTTGAAGGTATTTGATCAAACAAGTACTGCTTCTAACGAAATCAAGCAACTTTTCCAACATAGACAGATAACGTAGCTTGAAGAAGTCACAGTCAAACAGGAAGGGAAACTGTTGACGAATCAGGTGTCAATCACAAACGCTGGTAACTTTGCTGTTCGTGGAAAAGCGATTGATTTTTCCTATTCGTTAAATGCAACTCCATCGAGTGGGGCAACGGTTGAACTTTATATCGACTTTGATAGTAATGACCGATTTTCTTTAGAAGAAAAGGTCATGACTGTCCCGGCTAAAGCAACTGATACGCTTTCTTATACGATTGATGCACCGAGTTACACAAGCCCTCGCTACTGGAAAGTCATTGTAAAG
>NZ_JAPEHX010000037.1:0-29854 GCF_028823655.1 Exiguobacterium sp. B2(2022)
GTGGTCCGCGACTTACTGGCCGGGCGTAAACCGCTCGTCTTACAATCGGAAGTGTACGCGATTTGGGCGATTCTCATCGCGGTCATCACGTATTACTTCAAGCTCGAAGGTGGCCTTGCCGTCTATGCACTATTAATTGTCGTAGCGACACTTCGAGTGATATCCTACTATCGGAAGTGGAATTTACCAGCACGTAAAGTCAGATAAGGGGGAACGGAAATGAAAATCTTATTAATGATTGGTGCCGGATTGATGGCACTCGGCGTGGCACTCGGTGCGTTCGGTGCCCATGCCTTAAAAGAGAGACTGTCACCGAACATGTTGGCGAACTGGCAGACCGGGGTGCTTTATCATATGATTCACGCACTCGGGATCATTGGGATTGCGACACTGCTCATGCGTGTGAGCATCAGCCAATTTAACATTGCCGGATGGCTCATGTTTGCCGGAATCATCTTTTTCTCGGGAAGCTTGTACGTCATGGCGTTGACGGGGATCACAAAACTCGGAGCCGTGACTCCGATTGGTGGCGTGTTATTCATCGCCGCTTGGATCTTTGTGATTGTTGGCGCAACAAAGTTATAACAGAAGGCCGATCAAATCGACATCCATGTCTTTGCTCATGTGTACATGAGGCAAGGGCGTGGATTTTTTTGAGGGGTCATTCCATCAATTGGAAACCTTAAAAAGATGTAATCAGATTACTATTTGAAAATAGGGTAAAGCGTTCTCTATTTACATAAAACATTACAGATAGATTTCAAATCGAACGATTTAAAAAGGTATTGATAAATAATAAGTTAGACGATTTCGTTGCCTGTGCGCCTGTTCGTGCGTAATAAAATTGAAATATAACTTTAACAGGAAAATATCTAACAGTTAGATATAATTAGTCGTGTTGAAACTTAACTAAATGATCGTTTTTGTTACATACTGAAACGGCTTTAAAAATATGTAGTGTAGTAGGTACCCACGTTTGTTATGAGGAAAGGATGTACCCCATTCATGAATTGGAAACGCACAGTCTCGACGCTGACGCTTGGTGTGATGCTCATCAGCACCCATACAGTTGCCGATGCATCGACTTCGATTAAAGAAAAGCAAGAAGAACAACAAAAAGTACAAGAAAAACGCAATAGCGTTAAAAAAGACCAAGCCGACACGTCTTCAAAGATTGAAGTGAATAAAGAAGAGATTTCGAAAGTTCAGGCAGAGGTCAATAAAATGGACGCACAATTGCAGGACATCATCAATGATGTCGCGATGAAGCGCCAAGAAATCAAGCGAACTGAGATGAAAATCGAAGATCTTGAAGCCGACATTGTAGATTATCAGGAAAAAATGAAGGCACAAGAAGCGATGATGAAAGAACGTATGGCCACGATGCAAAAGAACGGTGGCGGTTCGATCAACTGGGCTGAGTTTATCTTCGGTTCAAAAAACCTCTCTGACCTCGTCACGCGTATGATCACGGCCGGAACGATTCAGCGAAGTGACCAAGAGTTGTTTGATGACTATGAGGCGACACAAAAGTCATTGAAAGAAGCACAGGCTGACTTGAAAGCAGAACGCGCTTCACTTCTCGAACAGCAAAAAGCACTCGAAGTTCGTCAAGCCGAGCTTGAGAAGAAAATGAAGCAACGTGAAAAGCGCATCAAAGAGCTTGAAGAGAAGAACATCAAGTTCGAATCGCAAATCTTCGACCTTCAAGAGATTGAAGCGACGTTAGTCGCACAAGAACAGGCGATTGCGGCTGAAATCGAAGCACAACGTCGTGAGGAAGAGGAAGCTCGTCGTCGTGCTGAAGAAGCAGCTCGTCAAGAGGCGGCACGTAAAGCAGAAGAAGCGCGCCAAGCAGAAGCTGCACGTCAAGCTGAGGCTGCTCGTAAGGCAGAGGCAGCACGAGAAGCGGAAGCGGCTCGTGAAGCTGCACAACAAAAGCAGGACAATAAGACGAATACCCCGTCTTCGTCGTCTTCAAACAACACGGCTTCATCAGCACCAGCACCAAAACCTGAACCAAAACCGGCGCCGGCACCGAAGCCAGCACCAGCGCCAAAACCGGCACCGACGACGTCGACACCAGCACCATCTAGCTCGATGTTCATTCAACCGGCTTCAGGACGCTACTCACAAGGATGGGGTCCGGCAAGTGGTGCGTATGGCTACACGTTCCATAACGGTGTAGACATCGCTGGTCCAACAGGTACACCGATTCGTGCATCTGCGACAGGTACGGTCATTCGTGCAGGTTGGGGTGGCGCATATGGAAACCACGTCATGATCGCGCACGTTATCAACGGTCAAGTTTGGACGACAGTTTATGCCCACATGAACTCGGTATCTGTCAGCTCAGGACAGCGTGTGACACAAGGGTCGAATATCGGGACACTTGGGAACACAGGGAACTCGTCAGGTCCGCACTTGCACTTTGAGATTCATAAAGGCGGCTACTCATACTCGGCAACGAGCGCAGGTAGCACAGTCAACCCGCGTCAGTTCTTCTGATGCCTCATACAGAAAGCCCCTTTCGATTGCGAAAGGGGCTTTTATGCGTACAAAAAAATCCCTCCGCTATCGCGAAGGGAGGCTTGTTAATTGGCTTGTTCGATATCGCTTTGATGATCTTGTTTTTTACGCATTCGTTCACGCACGTAGTAGATAATCGTCAAGCCGATTAACCACGGGATCCCGAACTTCAACAAGATATTGAAGTCGGTGAACCATGTCGTGATCATCAGACTCAAGAGTAAGACTGCCCCGAGTATTGGGAGGAACGGATACCCCATCATACGGACAGGTAGTTTTCGTCCAGTCCATTTCTTACGGAAGAACAAGTGGGAGACGAAGACCATGAACCAAGTGAAAATGGCTCCGAACATCGAGATCCCCATTAAAAACGGATACGATGACTCCATGAATACTTGTAGTAAAGCGGCAAGGACAATCCCGCCTGTTGAAACGAGTAGGGCAAACATCGGAATGCCATTTTTGCTGATTTTTTTGAATGCTTTCGGTGCATCACCGGCTTCCGCGAGTGAGTACATCATACGTGTCGACGCGTAAAGCTGCGCGTTCATCGCAGACAAGGCTGCAATCAAAATGACGAAGTTGAGGATGCCTGCCGCGAACGGGACATCAAATTGTTCCATGACGAGCACGAATGGACTTTGATCAATCCCTGCTTGCTGCCATGGGATGAGCATGAGCATGATGGCGAGCGTGACGACATAAAAGAACGTCAAGCGGAACACGGTAGCCCGTAAAGCGCGTGGTACTGCCTGGTCCGGGTCTTTCGCTTCGCCGGCTGTGACGGCGACGAGTTCGGTTCCAAGAAAACTGAAAAGGGAAATAAAAATCGTCACCCACATCCCGTAAAATCCGAAAGCGAAGAATCCTTCGTTTCCTGTTGTGATCGATTCGATTGGTGATCCTGGTTCGCCAAACAATGTAGCGGCACCAAGGACGATGAATAGAATGATGGCAGTTACTTTGATGAATGATAACCAATATTCGGTTGTTCCGAACGTATGAACGTGACGGGCGTTTACGTAAATGAGTAGTCCACCGAAGAGGGCGACCCAAACGAACCCGTTCACATCCGGGAACCAGTAACGCATATAGATGGCGATTGCACTGACTTCAACCCCTACAGCGAGTACGTTCGCGACCCAGTAAGAGTAACGGACGAGAAAGCCTGCGAGTGGATGGACATAACGCTCGGCAATCGTTCCGAATGATCCGGATGTTGGATGAGCGACCGTCATTTCAGCGAGTGCGCCCATCAATAAGAGGACGATGAACGCCCCGATGGCATAACTGACGAGCACGCTCGGACCAGCGGTTTGAATGGCAAGCCCACTTCCGAGGAAAAGCCCGGTTCCGATGGCACTCCCGAGGGAAATCATCGTAAGTTGCCGGGTGGACAGCTCGCGTTTTAGTTTGTTTGTTTCCAAAATCGATTCTCCTTTAGTTGAGTGAAATGTTGTTGTGGACGACTATAGCAGACGGAAAAAAACGATGTCAATTCGAAAAGTCGGTGAAGGTTCTCCATTTCGAGGTGCACATATAGAGGCAAAGTTTTTTTAATTTTTTTATTTGACATGGATTCATCCGCCCTGTATAGTACGAGTTAACTTAACTGAAACGAATAAAGGCGTCGACGAAGAGAAGTAACGACGAATCCTGTATGGCAGAGAGCTGATGGTTGGTGCGAATCAGTATATAGGACGTCGCGAATGGACTTCTGAGCTCTAAACCGAACTTTGAGTAGGCTTTAGCGGGTTACCCACCGTTATCACGGGGAAGCGGATGATTGTCCGTGAAGTGGGTTCTGTAGAACCAACGAAGGTGGCACCACGGGGTTACTCGTCCTTCTTGTAGCGTAAGCTATGAGGAGACGGGTGACCCCTTTTTCGTTTCAATAACACAAATCGAGGATTGAGAAGAGTAGCGCGAGAAGACGTTTCGTCCAGAGAGTCAGGGATGGTGAGATCCTGACCGAGGCGTCCGCGTGAATGGGCTCATGAGAGCATGGCTGAATGAAGTAGGTCGTGACGGTTTCCCCCGTTATCGGGATACGATGTGATTGCATCGGAGAGTGGATTCTTTGGAATCAACGAGAGGTGGCACCGCGGTCTAGAACCGTCCTCCATACGACGACTGTCGTGTGGAGTTTTTTTATACACATTTTTAGAGGGGGAACAGACGATGATTCAACAATTGGAGACAAACGCATTATCAACAGCAGATATGAAAGTGGCAGCAAGCGAGATGTTCCAAGCGGATGAGGCACAAATCGAACGGGTGCTACTCGCGATGAAAGAACGCGGGGAGACGGCAGAAGAGATGGCGGGACTCGCAGCGTACATCCGTGAAGCGGCACAGTTCCCCCCGACTGATTTACCGGTACTCGATGTGTGCGGCACTGGTGGCGACGGGGCGAACACGTTCAACATCAGTTCGACCGTCGCGTTCGTCCTAGCCGGTCTCGGTATTCCAGTCGCCAAGCACGGAAACCGAAGCGTATCGAGTCGATCGGGAAGCGCAGACGTCCTCGAGGCATTGAACGTTCCAATCGTGAAGACGGCGGAAGAAGTACATGCTGACTTAAAGCGGACGAATTTGAGTTTCCTCTTCGCCCAACATGTCCATCCGATCATGAAGCACGTCATGCCGGTCCGGAAACGACTCGCAACGGCGACCATCTTCAATCAAATCGGACCGTTGACGAATCCGCTTCGTCCGAAACGACAATTGATCGGTGTTTATCATCCATCGCTACTTGAGAAAATGGCGACCGCGATGCGTCATCTTGGCGTAGAGCGCGGCATGGTCGTACACGGTGCGGGAGGCCTCGATGAAGCGAGCCTTGCTGGTGTGAACGATGTGTACTTCTTTGATGGGGAACAGACGGCGCGTTACGCGGTCGACCCACGAGATGTCGGCTTGATGCGGGCGCCGCTCGAAGCATTACGCGGAGGCACGCCGGAAGAGAACGCCGCAACACTTCTCGCCGTGTTGAACGGAGAAACAGGTCCGGCACGAGACGTCGTCTTACTGAACGCGGCGCTGGCCCTTTGCACGTACGGCACGACTTCAACGCTCCGTGAGGGAGTGAAAGAGGCGAAACGAAGCATTGACGAAGGACACGCCTTGCGCGTGTTACAACACTTACAACGTACGGAGGTAGAGGCATGAGTTATTTAACGAAAATCATCGGAACGAAAATCGAAGAGGTCAGTCGCATGCAGCCCATCGATGTTGCTGTGACAAAACCGGCCGCTCTTTTAAATATGATGAATGATGGATTCCATATCATCTCGGAAATCAAACGATCGTCTCCTTCGAAAGGAATGATTCGGGAAACGGTCGACGTCGTCGAACGCGCTCGTCAATACGAACAAGCCGGTGCGACGATGATCTCCGTTCTGACAGACAAAACGTATTTCAACGGATCGTTTGACGATTTGCGACAAGTCGCCGACGTTGTCACGATTCCGGTGCTCTGTAAAGATTTCATCATCGATGAACGACAACTCGACTATGCGAAGCATTACGGAGCGAGTGTGGCACTTCTCATCGTGGCAGCCCTTCATCCGAAACGTCTCCACGAGTTGACGCAATATGCTCGTTCCATTGGTCTCGACGTCTTAGTCGAAGTACATGACGAGGCGGAGTTACACATCGCGCTCGAACTTGATGACGTGTTGATCGGCATCAATAACAGGGACTTAAAAACGTTCGAGGTATCCCTTGAGACATCGATCGATTTGATGAAACGCTACCCCGAAGTCACGTTCGTTAGCGAAAGTGGAGTCAGCACCGTCGAGGCGGCAGCACGTTTACAAGAAGCCGGCGCGAGCGCCATTCTCGTCGGGGAAGCACTCATGCGTGAAGAAGACCCGACCCGGCTACTCGAGGAGTTGAAAACATGTTCGTTAAAATCTGTGGAATAAAGACAGAGGAAGCAGTCCAGGCGGCGGTCGAAGCGGGAGCGGATGCCATCGGGTTCGTGTTTGCACCGAGTTCCCGTCAAATCGACGTGGCGACAGCGAAGACGCTAGCTACACAGATCCCACAATCGGTTCGAATCGTTGGTGTGTTTTTAAGTCCTTCAATGGAAGACATCGAGCAAGCGATGGACGTGGGACTGACGGATTTACAAATTCACCATCGGACGCAATCAATGGAAGAACTTCGCATCTTCGGGTTACCGATTATCGATGCGTCGACCGAGGAGACGGCAGATGTACGATTGATGGATCATCCGAATCCGGGAAGTGGGCAGGTATTAGACTGGGGCGCAATCGACCGGCCGAAACGTCCGTTTTGGCTAGCCGGTGGTCTATCCCCAGATAATGTGAGACAAGCGATTCAAACGATTCAACCAGACGGCGTCGACGGGTGTCGAGACGGACGGTGTGAAAGATATCGAAAAAATTCGCGCGTTCATTCAACGCGCCAAGGAGGAACTATGATGTATGCACAACCAGTGAACGGGAAATTTGGACAGTACGGTGGAAAGTACATTCCGGAGACGCTCATGCAAGCGGTCGAAGAATTAGAGGTCGCTTACGAAGAGGCGAAGCAAGATCCTGAGTTTCAAGAACGCTTCTCTTCCTTATTAAGCGAATACGTGGGACGTGAGACACCTCTCTACTATGCGTCGAACTTGAGTCGTCGCCTCGGGACGAACGTCTATTTGAAACGTGAAGACTTGAACCATACCGGTGCCCATAAAATCAACAACACAATCGGGCAGGCGCTCCTCGCGAAACGGATGGGGAAACAGAAAGTCGTCGCCGAGACGGGTGCTGGTCAGCACGGGGTCGCGACTGCGACGGTGTGTGCATTACTCGATTTAGAGTGCACCATCTTCATGGGTGAGGTCGACGTCGAGCGCCAAGCGTTGAACGTCTTTCGGATGGAACTGCTCGGAGCGAAAGTCGTCCCTGTCAAATCAGGCAGCCGTACGTTAAAAGATGCCGTCAATGAAGCGCTCCGTTACTGGGTCAAACATGTCGACGATACGCATTACGTGATGGGGTCTGTACTCGGACCGCACCCGTTCCCGCAGATGGTACGTGACTTCCAAAGCGTGATCGGAACAGAGACGCGTCGTCAAATCCTCGAACAGACAGGACGCCTCCCAGACGCGGTCGTCGCTTGTGTCGGTGGAGGGAGCAACGCCATGGGGATGTTCTATCCGTTCTTGAACGATGAGTCGGTCGCCCTCTACGGTGTCGAGGCAGCAGGTAGTGGCATTGATACAGATAAACACGCGGCAACCCTTACGAAAGGGGAAGTCGGTGTCCTACATGGTTCGCTCATGTATGTCCTACAAGACGCGGCGGGTCAAATCGAGGAGGCACATTCAATCTCAGCCGGGCTCGATTACCCAGGGGTAGGACCAGAGCACAGCTTCTTGAAAGATATTGAGCGGGTGCGGTATGCAGCTGTTACAGATGACGCGGCACTCGATGCGTGTCTCGCACTCAGCCGACAAGAAGGGATTATTCCTGCCTTGGAGTCTTCGCACGCTCTCGCTTACGCAGAGACGCTCGCGAAGACAATGGGAGAAGACGAAACATTGGTGATTTGTTTATCGGGACGCGGAGACAAAGACGTCCATACAATCCGAGAGAAGGTGGCGACACGATGAAACTAGAGACAGCGATTCGAGAACGAGAAGGAGCGGCGTTCGTCCCTTATATTATGGCTGGAGACGGGGGAATGGACCGACTCATTCCGACCATCGTAGAACTAGAACAGATGGGTGCGACGGCGATTGAACTAGGAATCCCTTTCTCTGACCCGGTGGCAGATGGCCCAATCATTGAGGCGGCGGGAATGCGTGCTCTTGAAGCAGGTGTGACGCTTGAAATGGTATTGAACCATTTAATAGAAGGAAATGATCAATTTAACGTTCCAATCGTCTTGATGACATACTTGAATCCAGTGTTTCGGTTTGGGGTCCAATCGTTCTTTGACCGAGCGAACGAATGCGGCGTAAGTGGGGTCATCATTCCGGATCTCCCGTTTGAAGAGAGTCTCCAATTGTTCGCAGATATCGACAGGCATGACGTCGCCGTCATTCCGCTCGTTACATTGACGAGTAGCGAAGAGCGTACGGCGTCCATCTTAGAGAAAGCGGAAGGATTCGTCTATGCGGTCACGCTCAAAGGAACGACTGGGAAAGCGGATGTGTTTCCGGACGAGTTACTCGCCTATTTGACTCGATTGACAGAGCAGTCACGCGTCCCTGTCTTAGCAGGATTCGGTGTACACTTGCCGGAGCAAGTACAGACGCTCGGTCAGGCATGTGATGGTGTCGTCGTCGGGAGCTTCATCGTCGAGGCACTCCATGAAGGTCGAACAGAAGACGTCGAGACGTTGATCCAATCGGCAAAGCACATACATGCATAAGAAAACCGGCGCTTCGATTGAGGCGCCGGTTATTCGTTTACTCATAGTTCCACTCGGTCGAGACCGTCTTCACCAAATGTTTTGTCAAGTTGATCATGACGGTACATCGAGGCGAGCACATATAAAAGGTCGCCTTCCTCGATGGATGTCTGTCCATTTGGTGGAATCAAATATTCATTTCGGACGATGGCGTTCACGACGGTGTTCGGTGGGAGCGTAATGTCTGCGAGCGTCTTGCCAATCATTGAAGAACTCTCCGTGACAACATAAGGAACGAGCTTATGTTGGGACTGTTTACTCGAGACGAGGGCGATCGTATACGGCGAACGGATTTTATCTGGTCCGAGCAACCCTAATTTTTCAGCGAGCGGCGTCAACGTCGTTCCTTGAATCAAGGCGCTCGTCACGACGACGAAGAAGACAGCATTGAATAACAGTTGACTATTATCAGTGCCGGCAATGAGCGGGAAAGTTGCAAGGACAATCGGTACGGCTCCTTTTAGACCAGCCCATGAAATAAAGAATTTTTCTTTTCTCGTAAACGCCATCCCGAGCGTCGATAGATAGACGGCGATTGGACGGGCCAAGAACATGAGGACGAATGAAATGAGTAGTCCTTTCCAAATCAAGTCCGGTTCGATGAGTTGACGTGGGAAGACGAGTAACCCAAGAATGACGAACATGATGATTTGCATGATCCATGCGAGTGCTTCTGAGAATTGGACGATTGTCACTTCATGCGCCGTATCCGCATTTCCGACAATCATGGCGGCGATATAGACCGCTAGTAATCCGCTTCCCAATAAGTAGGCTGTGACACCATAGGTGAGGAACGCCATTGAAATCATGAGGACGGCATGTAGTCCGCTCGACTCTAATCTCAGATGATTCAACATGAGGCGGGACAGCTGGCCGAGAATGAAGCCGATGAGGGCTCCGACAACAATCTGAAGGATGAACATCCAAATGCCATCCCATATGGTCGTGCCTGGCTTCATCATGAAGTCGAGGGCGAGAATCGTCAAAAACATTGCCATCGGGTCGTTCGTGCCGGACTCGGCTTCGAGTGTCGCACCGACTTTCGGTGAGATGTTCTTTCCTTTAAATGCAGCGAAGACGGCCGCCGCGTCGGTCGAACCGATAATCGCACCGAATAAGAAAGATTCAATCCAATCGAAACCAAATACGAAACGAACGGCCACGGCGACGACAGTCGTGGTGATTAAGACACCAAACGTCGCAAGTGAGGCGGCTGGAGCGAGGACACTCCGAATCGATGACCATTTCGTCTGAAGCCCCCCTTCAAACAAAATGACAATCAGGGCGGCAACCCCGATCAGTTGCGCCAGGTTGGAGTCGTCGAAGAAGATGAGACCGGTGATATCGCTTCCCATGACCATGCCGATTCCCATAAATAAGATCAAAGCAGGCAAGCCGAAGCGAGTCGAGATTCGCGTCGCCATGACACCGGCTACAAGAAGTAGACCGAAGAGTAAAATGAGTACATCAGTACTGATGACAGGTACGGGCAAACACAACACTTCCTTTCCAAAACAATACTCTTAAGTTCATTGTACCATGAAATCGTCTGATATTTCAGAATTGACGATTAGACCAACCTTACACATTGGAATTATAAGTTATGGATATGGTAAAGTGAGAACAAGAATAAGGAGGGATGATGATGTCTAAAATTCACGTCATTCATGAGAACGAAGAATGGACGAACCATCTGGTTCATCGCTTAGAAGAACTGCAGTTGCCTTATGAACTATGGCACTTGGACCAAGGGACGATTGATCTCGAAGCAACGCCCCCGGAAGGTGTCTTTTATAATCGCATGAGCGCTTCTTCGCACACACGCGGGCATCGGTACGCACCCGAATTGACAGAAGGCGTCCTCGCTTGGCTAGAGGCGCATGACCGCACCGTGTTCAACGGAACGCGTGCCATCCGTCTAGAAGTGAGCAAAGTCAATCAGTACACGGCGCTTCGTCGTGAAGGGATTCGTGTGCCGAAGACGATTGCGGCGGTCGGTAAAGACCAAATTATCGAGGCGGCCGAAAAGCTAGACATGGCACCGTTCATCACGAAACATAATCGTGCCGGGAAAGGACTCGGTGTCCAATTGTTCCATACGATCGAAGGATTGAAAGATTATGTGTATGGTGCCTCGTTCGAGGACTCGGTTGACGGCATCACGCTCATCCAACAGTATATCGAAGCCCCAGAGCCGTATATTACCCGTTGTGAATTCATCGGTGGGAAGTTCGTTTATGCGGTGCGTGTCGATACGTCGGAAGGATTCGAGCTCTGCCCGGCAGACGCCTGCTCGATTGAAGACCAATTCTGCCCGGTTGGGGAGACGCCACCGGCGAAGTTCGAAATCGTCGAAGGATTCGATGACCCGATCATTCCAAAGCTCGAACAGTTCCTGAAAGCGAATGCGATCGATATTGCGGGGATTGAGATCATTCGAGACCGAGACGGCAACGTCTATGCCTATGACGTCAATACGAATACGAACTACAATTCCGACGCTGAAGCGAAAGCAGGGCGCTATGGGATGCTTGAATTGGCTAGTTTCTTAGGGGACGCACTTCATGTCACCACGACAAAATAAGGGTCAGGCGCTCGCCTGACCCTTTTGCTGTGTATGTTTAAGTTGCTCTTCAAATCGATGTTGGACTAATTCTGCTGTCGGTGCCATTCGTTCGATGAACGAATCTAAACGTTCCGCAGTGTCACGATCGGTTTCTTTAAACACGCGCATCGTTGTTCACCTCGTTGATTAGGATAACTTGCTTACATCATCCTTAATTCCCGAGGTGCTATACGCGTAAACCTTTTACACGCTAAAGAATGTGCTCAACTTTTCTTTCGGTAAAATGTTCCCGACATAGAAGTCACCGAACTCACCGTATTTTGCACTCACTTCGTCAAAACGCATCTCGTAAACGATTTTCTTGAACTGAAGTGAATCTTCAGCGAAGAGCGTGACGCCCCATTCCCATGCATCGAATCCAGTTGATCCACCGATGAACTGCTGAATCTTACCGGCATAGCTACGACCAATCATGCTGTGGCGATACATGAGGTCTTTGCGCTCATCCATCGACAACATGTACCAGTTGTCACCGTCGCGACGAGCCTTACTCATCGGATAGAAACAAATGTGTGCGGCTTTTGGAAGCGTTGGGTAGAGACGTGAGCGGATATGAGGGTTTTGATATGGGTCCCCATCTCCAGATCCACGATACATCCCGAGCTCGATGACCGACACGTATGAATATGACGGAATCATATAGTCGTATAGCGCTGTTTTGCGGAATGCGCGCTCGACGTCTTCAAGTTCGTTGAATGTTGGGCGAAGGACCATCAAGACGAGGTCTGCCTTCTGACCGAGAATCGAGTAGAAAGCGTGGCTTCCTTCACCTTTTGCTTCGACTTCGTCAAGAGAAGTGAGGAACGCGGTGAACTCGTCAATCATGTGTTGACGCTTCTCGGCGTCGACGAGCTTCAATCGAGCCCAATCGATTGTGCGGAAATCATGAAGTGTATACCATCCGTCTAACGTGGCGGCGGCATGTTGTGTATCTGTTGTAGGTACTGGACGTTCTGACATAAAAAAATCTCCTTTCGGGACTTGGCTTCGCCGTCTATTTTACCATACACGCTTCACTGACTGGCAACTTTGAGACACTGTGAGGGTTATCACGATTCACGAAGGGTAAAGAACAGAGGACAGAAACATGAAAACGGCTACAAAAATGGCTGTATCAGTCGATTTATCGAAACTGTTCTATTCATATAATGATTGATTCTAAGCGATTTATGGCGAAATGGGCAGAATAGTTTATTTTAAAAAGGGTACTGTGTATAATTGAAATCGCGTAAAGACACAAGTCAACGGCAAAACCACTAGCAGTCATGCTGTAAATTGAGAAAAGGGGTTCATTCGTTATGAAATTATTTGAAACGTTGAAGCAAAAAGTCAGTCCGATTCGTCCGACAATCGTCTTCCCAGAAGGCGTCGATGAGCGTGTTCTTGGAGCGGCTGTTCGATTAAAGGCGGACGGTATGGTAGAACCGATCGTCGTCGGTGCGAAAGCAGACGTTGAAGCGGTTGCGGCGAAACACGGTTTTGACATCTCAGGTTTGACACAATATGACCCAGCGACATACGAAGATATCGATGTTCTCGTTGAATCATTCGTCGAGCGTCGTAAAGGGAAAGCGACAGCTGAACAAGCGCGCGAACTCCTTACATCAGACGTGAACTACTTCGGAACGATGCTCGTTCATACAGGCAAAGCAGAAGGTCTTGTCTCAGGCGCGATGCACGCGACGGCCGATACGGTACGTCCGGCACTTCAAATCATCAAAATGCAACCAGGGATCAAAAAGACGTCAGGTGTATTCATCATGGTACGTGACGACGAGCAATACGTCTTCTCGGACTGTGCAATCAACATCGCACCGGACGCGGCAGACTTAGCAGAGAACGCGTTCTTGTCGGCAGCGACAGCGAAGACATTCGGTATCGACCCACAAGTTGCGCTTCTTAGCTTCTCGACGAAAGGTTCTGCGAAGTCACCTGAAACAGAGAAAGTCGTGGAAGCGACACGCCTTGCAAAAGAAAAATCACCGAACCTTCCAATCGACGGAGAACTTCAATTCGATGCGGCATTCGTTCCTAGCGTAGCGGCGAAGAAAGCACCAGGTTCTGACGTTGCTGGTAAGGCGAACGTATTCGTCTTCCCAAGTCTTGAAGCAGGAAACATTGGCTACAAGATGGTTCAACGTTTCGGTGGATTCGAAGCGATTGGTCCGATCCTTCAAGGTCTCAACAAACCAGTGAACGACTTATCACGTGGCTGTAACGAAGAGGACGTCTACAAATTGACACTCATCACAGCAGCACAAGCAATCGACGAGCGCAACGAAGCGTAAGTTGGAGCATCCTTCTTGATAGAAGGGTGCTTTTTTTGTGTTTTTTTGAAGGGGAGCTGAGGTAAACTATAAGAGGAATCCATTATCGAAAGGGGAGCTATGTATGCAAAGCATTCATGCGACGGAATTACGAGAAAAGTTAGAGAACGGGGAGTCTCTCCATATCATCGATGTGCGCGAACAAGATGAATATGATGCAGGGCATATCCCGAACGTACCGCTCTATCCACTATCTGAATTTCCACATGTGACAGAAAAGTTGGCACAAGATAATGTGTATCACGTCATCTGTCGTTCAGGTGGACGGAGCCAGACGGCGTGTGATTACTTAGAATCGCAAGGTTATAAAGTCGTCAATGTCGACGGCGGAATGCTCGCTTGGGATGGCGACATCGAAGCGTGATGCTAGAGAATCCTTGGGTCGTCATACCGCTTCTCATTGCGCTTTACCTCACGGTCTATGCGGTGATGAAGCGATTTGACTGGGAGAAGTGGCGACTCGTCTGGGCAGTGTGGGTGATGCTCATCATCATCTTATTGACGATTGAACTCGTGACAAGTCTATAAAAAATGCGGAACCTTCTTTAACAGAGGTTCCGCATTTTTTTATGCGTCTTGACGCTTATCGAATGTGATTGATGCGATGGCATCGTGTTGGTGAATCGATTCTTCGTTACGGCATTCGACGAAGAAGTTCACGACTTCTTTCATTTCGTACAAGTCAGCCGCAATCAAGCGGACCATATCTTCTACGAAACGTGGGTTTTCGTACGCGATTTCAGTCGCACGCTTTTCATCCGGACGTTTGAGGACAGGGTGAAGTGGTGCTGAGGCGTTCGACTCCGCTGCATCGAGAAGTGCTGCACGCCAGTCGAATCCGTCCATCGATGTCTCATCAAGACCTGCTTCGATCGTGATGTACCCACGTTGGTTATGGGCGCTGTACTCACTGATTTCTTTTGAACATGGGCAAAGCGTCGTGACGTTGATGACGAGACCGACCGTCACGTTTGCGACGCCCGTTTCAAGGTTATACGTCACACGGTGCATAACGTCCGCGTTCATCAAACCGCTAAGACCTGTCGCAGGTGCTTTACGCGTGAAGAACCATGGGTAACGGATTGTCAATTGGCCTTCCGTTTGTTCCATACGCTCGGCGAGCTCCTGTGCGAACTCGATCAACGAACGGTTCGATACCGTCCATCCTTGTTGATGGTACGCGTCGAGCTGTTCCGTCAAACGGGACATGTTGATTCCTTTACGGTCTTGAACGAGCGATGTCGTCAATTCGAATGTAGCGACCGTTGATTGGACCCCTTCTGGCGTCTCGACGTTCACAGGGTGCTTCACATTTGAGATGCCGACACTGTCGAGGGCGAATAAGAAGTTTTTCGGTGTATTTTGTAAATCGACCATCTGTTCTTTCTCGGTCGGCTTTGTTCCTTTAATCGGTGGGACCGACCCGAACAATTTATGTCGTTCTGCTTTAGTAGGTAAAGCGACATGGCTTGTAGACATAATCGGATTCTCCTTTTTTAGAGCGGTTCAAAGGACCACTCGTTCTTGTTAGGATTTTATCACGAAATGATGGCTGAACGGGTATGATTTTGCTCTCATAACATGTTTTCAATATGCAATCGCAAAAAAATCCTTCAGATATTGAAGAAAGAGGATTGATTTACTTTGTGAACGGGAATAAAATGGTCCTGTGAACTTAAAAAATAGATCACTGTTAAATATGAAGGAACTGAAAGAAAAAAGGAGATGTTTTTATGGATTGGCAGCTAGTCCTGCAGTATGCCTGGATCGTCGTCGTACTCGTCGGTTTGGAAGGCTTGTTATCTGCAGACAACGCGCTCGTCTTGGCCGTCATGGTCAAACACTTGCCGCGTACAGAGCAGAAGAAGGCATTGTTCTACGGACTCTTAGGGGCGTTCGTCTTCCGATTTATCGCATTGTTCTTGATCTCGTTCTTGATCAACGTATGGCAAGTACAGGCACTCGGTGCACTTTACTTAATCGGGATGAGTGCGCGACACCTGTATATGACCTATAAGGCGAGGAAGATGGAGCCGCAGCAGGAGTTGGCGGCTGAAGCGAAAGAAGAGACGGCTGTCACAGAAAAGCCGGTATCGAAGAAAGAGTTTTGGCTCACTGTTGCGAAAGTTGAGTTTGCGGACATCGCTTTTGCGGTCGATTCGATTTTAGCAGCGGTCGCACTTGCGGTCAGCTTGCCACCACTCGGTCTTGGTGAAATCGGTGGGATTGATTCGGGTCAGTTCTTCGTCGTGTTGACAGGTGGACTCATCGGGGTCGTCTTGATGCGATTTGCGGCACGTATTTTCGTCAAGTTGCTTCATCAGCGTCCTACACTTGAAACGGCCGCCTTCATCATCGTCGGTTGGGTCGGGGTCAAATTGACGGTTCTCGTACTCGAGCACCCAGGGTTCAAAGAGTTGATTGCCGGTACGCCGTTCGAATTCATGGGACTCCCAGACGGATTCGTCCACTCGACAGCTTGGACCATCTTCTTCTGGTCGGTCATGGTCGGGATTGCGACATGGGGCTGGTTCTCATCGAAACCAACAGCAAAACAAGCATAATCTCCAAAAGCGTATCTTCTCACGGGAAGTACGCTTTTTTTGTTTTCATTTCTGTGATACGAGGGAATATATCAAATAGATACTATCTTTTAGATAGGGGGGATTGAATGCCTCGTGAAAATATGACACGATACGCTGTTTTAGGCTTATTGACGACGGAGTGTCGAACAGGATATGACATGAAACAGATGATTGATCGTAGCCTTAACCATTTTTGGAAAATTAGTTTCGGTCAAGTGTATCCGATGCTCCGGACGTTAGAAACAGAAGGGTTGATTCATCAGGTAGAAGACAATGAAAGGAAAGCATACGAGCTGACGTCAAGCGGTCACGACGAGTTAAGACAATGGATTGCAGAAGAGCCGGATACGTTACCAGTTCAACGGAATGAGCTCTTGCTAAAATTGTTCTTCGCTCGACATGAGACGACGGAGCAAACAATCAGCAAAATTACACATCATGAACGACTGCTACGGGAACGACTGGAGACGTATAAAGCCATCGAGACGATGATTCAAGCGAGCGACTCGCATTCACCTGACGCTGTTTATTGGCTGTTGACACTCGATTATGGAAAACGCCAAACGAATGCATTGATGGAATGGTGTGAAGCAGCTGTGATCACCCTCAAAGGAGGAGAAAATGATGGCGCGCAAAATGGCCGTCCCGAATGAAGAAGTGGTAGTGTTTGTCATTGGCTTACGAGTGAATCGTTTGCGATCGATTCGAAAATGGTGGCCGGTCTTCAATGCCATGCCGGCCATGCTGAAAGAACTGTATACACAAAAGGAACTTGGCTTTCTATCACATGACTTGACGATTGGCTGGCGCTCGGTCACGTTGATTCAATATTGGCGGTCAACAGATGAATTACTCGACTATGCCCACGGGAAAACGCATCTTGAAGCTTGGAAATCATTCAATCAAAAGGCAAGAGCGACGGATGTCGTTGGTATTTTCCACGAAACGTACGCGGTGAGTAATTATGAGACGATGTACGTCAATCTGCCAGACCGTGGTCTCGGTAAAGCGCTTGGTACTGTGGATGTAGGCAAAGGAAGAAATTCGGCAAAAGAGCGATTGGATGAACGGTCTTTACACAAGCAAAAGCAACGGACAGATGCATGACGCACCTGCCCGTTTTTATTATGCATTCACATTTTCTTTGTCGTAGATCGGCACCCAGCCCTCGGTCGTCACGAAAATACGAACGGCGACGACTTGGCGGTCTTCTTGCAACGTAAAGTAATGACGCGTGTTGACCGGCACCGAGATGAGGTCACCCGGATTGAGCTCGATATTAAAGTATCCGCGCTCTGCATCGTCAATCGCAAAGATGCCGTGACCACTGACGATGAAGCGAACCTCGTCGTCCGTATGGTGATGTTCTTTTTGGAAGTTGACGAGCAATTCGTCTAAGTTTGGCGTCGCATCAGACAAGGAAATAACGTCAGCCGTTTGATAACCACGTCGCGTCGATACGTCTTGAATTTCGTCTTGGAACGTCGATAAAATGACAGCTTTGTCTTCATCTGTCAGTTGATAGTTTTCTTGAAGGGAAGCTGGTAATTTCGCGATATCCCATGCTTCGTAAAGGATGCCTCGTGAGTCTAAAAAGTCACGTACCTCTTGTTGATCACTGACACGTTCTTCGGTTTGTTGAAAATAAATTGTTGCCATGTTGAATTCCTCCTTATGAATGGACGCCTAAGGCGCGTAATTTTAATGAGTAGCTAAATAAAAATTCATATGCTTCTAAATAACGTTTTGCTGCAGCGGGCGTCTCCCCCCAAACGGTAATCCCGTGGTTCCGGATGAGGACGGCACCGGCATCGCTTGTGACATGTGGGGCAAATGCACGGGCGAGTGTCGGGATATCCGCATGGTTCTCGATGATGGGGATTTGGACGCTTGCCGTTTCCTCCCAATAGCCGAGTGCCTTTATGATTTCTTGACCCGTGAACGTGACATGTCCGTTCGTCGCGTAAAGCTCTGAGATGACGTTGTTGTCGACCGTGTGCACGTGAAGGGAACAGGTTGCGTTCGTCTTGTTAAAGATTTCGACGTGTAGCAACGTCTCCGCGGACGGTTTGCCTGTTTGCTCTCCAATCAATTGACCGGTCGCATCGACGAGGACGAAGTCTTCATCCGTACGCTTCCGTTTATCACGACCACTTGCTGTCACGAGGAACGTCAACGGGTCGTCCGATACGCGAATCGCCAAGTTGCCACTCGTCCCAGGGAACCAGTCCCTTGCGGCAAGCTCGTCTTTAATGTCGGCAAGTTCAATCCATCGTTCTTTTACGGTCATACGTTCACTCCTTTCATGTGAGCTGAAATGTCATAGAATGTCTCGAACGGAACATAGTGGAGGCCTTCCGCCTCGCATAGCGAAATCAGTTGACCGCGCGCATACACGACGTCGGCACGTTTGGCGATTTCAAAATCGGTGACGGAGTCCCCGATGACAATCAACGTGTCGGTAGGTGCGACAATCTGTCGGGCAATCGTCGGTTTGCAACATCCGCAATCGTTCGAACAATGGGCATCACATGAATGAGGCCATGTAACGCGCGCTGTCGCTTCTGAAAAATCAACGTGATTGCAGTAGATGTGTTCCGGTGCGACATGACCTCCTAGAATCGGATGGACGAAAAAGTCCATGCCCCCACTGACGACATCAAACCGAAAGCCGTGCGACTGGGTCTCTTGCAAAAACTCGACAAACCCCGCTCGAAGCGTGATGGTCGACTGAAGAAACTCACGATACCGCTCTTGCTGGTTACTCGGGAGCAGGCTGAACATCTGACCGACGCCTTCTCGAATGGAGAGCGTTCGGTTCAAAACACCATCTTTGAGTTCGACCCATTCAGGTGGGGCGAAGCGTCGCATCAACGCGATGATGTTATCTTCTTCCGTGATGGTTCCGTCGAAATCACAGATGACGTGCGTACTCATCGCGCACCCCACGCATTCAGCGCAGTCGATAACGCATCGGTCTCGCTCGTTTTACCGATTGCCTGATCGATTGCTTGGCGGAATGCCCTCGCACCGGCAACCGCACCGTCGGGATGCCCATGAATCCCACCGCCTGCATTGATGACGACATCCGTTCCGAAGTCACGAATCAAATCCGGAACGAGTCTTGGGTGAATCCCGGCAGACGGGACCGTCAGAATCGGTTTCGTCCAATGGGATTCCGTCGCATACGTTTGAATCTGTTGTGTTTCGTCTTTCGGTGTCGAGAGTGAACCATATGGCGACGGGAAGAGCGTCAAGTCCGCCCCGGCGAGTCGAATCAGTTTCCCGAAAAGGAGGGAATGACGAATCGATCCGGTCAACGCTCCCGCGAAAGCGGGATGTGCCAAAATCGGGACGTGAATCTCAGGGTCTTTGGCGAGCTCTCGTAACGCATCGAGCCCGTACGTATACACATTGAACAACAGTGCGGTCGCGCCTGCCTCGATCAAACGTTTTGCCTGGTCGCGTAAGGTGAAAACGGGTCCGCTCAACGTGACGGCGTATAGAACGGAACGACCCGTCAGTTCTTGATGTTCTTGAATGATCGATGCCCCGACCCGTGCCCGTTCGATCGATGGGGTGAGCGGGTTGTCATATAAAATCTCATCGTCTTTCACGAGATCGATGCCACCTGCAAACTGGTCACGAAGTTGTGTCGCCAAAAAATCAAGGTCACGCCCGATGACGCCTTTGAAGATGCTCATGGCGAGCGGTCGGTCGTGTACTTGAAGGATGTTGCGGACACCTTCGACGCCGAATGCGGCACCCGGAAAGTCCGATGCGAGCTCATTCGGGAACGATAGGTCGACAAATTGGACGTTTGGGTCGAGCGACAGTTTTCCGAATGTCGTCGTCAGAATGGACGAGAAGTCCGGCGTCACATTATGTAGCGGGTAACGAATCGAGAAACGACTCGTCGTTTCCTGTTGGGAGGTATCGATGACCTCGCCACGGAACGCCTGTAGTTGATGCTGTTCGAGATGGTTCAATTCGGTCCATGTTCCGACGGTCAGCTCATGTGCGATTTTCTCAGCCACGCGTTCGACGTGATCGGTATGTTTGATTTCATAAGTTGCGATGATTCCCATAAGTTCCTCCTTTCAGGTCAAACAAAAAATGACCTCATGCCAAGGCAAGAGGTCATTCGAAAACAATGAACTCTTATCTCTCAGCGATAGCTGCAAGAATTAGCACCGTGCCATTTCTGGTCGGTTGCTGCGACATCATCGGGCTTGTCCCTCCGTCTGCTCTTGATAAGAATAGTTGTGAAGTTGTGAAATTTAATTGAATTTTTACATAGAATCGCTCACTCGTCAATTCCTTTTTTTGAGAAAAAAAGTTTTAAAATAATGTTTCTATATATGCGTGTCAAAAATAGGGAGTCGACCGAAAATAGAGGATTGACAACTAGCGTGCCTAGTCCGTAATATTCGTCTCAACACGTCAAACACAATTACATCATTTACTCTTATCGCGAGTTGGCAGAGGGAATTGGCCCTAAGACGCCGCAGCAACCGACCATTTGGCACGGTGCTACATCCACCAGACATATGTCTGAAAGATGAGAGGAACAACCAATTTGGGTGTGCCTCTTTCTCGCGGAGAAAGGGGCTTTTTTCATGCATAGATTCAAGAAAGGGGAAAATCATCATGGCTTATGAGGCGTTTACAGAACAAAGTGTCGTCGAACACGTTCGACAGTTGGGGTTACTAGAAGAGGGGATTGCAGAATGTGAGGAAATCGGAGATGGAAATTTAAATCTCGTCTTTCGCATTCGTCAAGGAGAAACGTCATTGATCGTGAAACAGGCGTTACCGTATGCAAAAGTCGTGGGAGAGAGCTGGCCACTCACGCTCGACCGTTCGTGGATTGAACAACTGGCACTCCGTGAGTTTTCAAGAGTCGTACCGCAATTCGTACCGGATGTAATCGGGAGCGATCGTGAACTTGCCTATACGATTTTGGAAGATTTGTCAGCGTTTGAAATCGTCCGGACGGGCTTCCTAAAAGGAGAGAGCTATCCGAATTTGGCGCGTCACGTCGGTACATTCCTCGGTGAAACGTTGTTTGCGACGTCTGACTATGCGAACGGACCGCTCGCCAAGAAACAAATCGAAAAAGAGTATTACAATCCAGAGCTATGCGACATCACGGAAAAGCTGATTTTCACCGACCCGTATCGTGATGCAGAATCGAATCAAATCGAAGCGACCCTTCGTCCGGACGTGGAACAACTGTGGTCAGACCTCGCCTTGAAAATTGAAGTGACGAAATTGAAGGTCGGCTTCGTGACAAAACATGAAGCGTTGCTACATGGAGATTTACATACAGGAAGCATTTTTGCGACGCGTCAAGAAACGAAAATCATCGATCCTGAGTTTGCGTTTTACGGCCCATTCGGTTTTGACATCGGTCAAATCATTGCCCATCTGGTGTTCTCGACATATGCGCATCCGTTGAAGCGGTTCGAACGCTTCACAGAAGTGCTCACTGTTTGGGAGACGTTCGAGAAAACGTTCCGTACACGCTTCACACAGGCGGTCGAACCGTTCAACACAGTAGGATTCGTGGACGAACTGTTGCCATCGATTTTGAGTGATGCGATCGGCTACGCAGGCTGCGAATTGATTCGACGGACGGTCGGTCTAGCGGGCGTTGCTGACTTAGAAACATTACCAGACAACCTTCGGATCGAACGGAAACGTCACGCCCTAGAACTTGGCACGCGTCTCATCAAACAGCGTCATCAGATTCAATCCATCGATCAGCTGATCCCGGTTCTATCGGAGGTGCGGGTATGAGTGTGCAAAGCATACATTTCGATGCCGACACGGAAGTGTTGACGATTTTAGATCAGACACAGTTGCCGCAAGAAGAGCGCTATGTCGAAGTTTTGACGCTCGAACAGGCCGAACAGGCAATCAAGTCGCTCCAAGTCCGAGGTGCGCCGGCCATCGCTTACTTCGGGGCGTTCGTCCTTGCGAAAGAGGCATCACGTCTCCAGGACAATTTATATTTTCACCGCCAATTGGACCAGGTCGGCCAACGGTTGATTGCGACAAGACCAACAGCGGTCAACTTACAACACGTCATCGAATCACTCCTTCGACTGAATGTGGGGGAAGACTTTGAGCAGATCGCAAAAGCCATCAAGGCGCGTGCGATTGAAATCTATGAACAAGACGTGGCCACGTATCGCACGATTGGTGAACATGCGTTGACCGTGTTACCTGCCGGGGGGAACGTGTTGACGATTTGTAACGCCGGTGCCATTGCGACGTCACGGTACGGTACCGCGCTCGCGCCGTTCTATGTCGGAAAAGAGCGGGGCATCCCGTTTCGTGTGTTCGCGTCGGAAACTCGTCCACTGCTTCAAGGGGCACGGTTGACGGTATGGGAGCTCGACCGGGCAGACATCGACGTCACATTGATCACGGATAATATGGCGGCATGGACGATTCAGACGAAACAAATCGATGCCATCATCGTCGGGGCGGATCGCATCACTCGTACCGGTCATACGGCCAACAAGATTGGGACACTCCAGCTCGCGATTTTGGCGAAGCATTACGGCATCCCGTTTTATGTGGCAGCCCCGCATTCGACGTTTGATTTGGAAGCAGACGACACGATTCAAATCGAAGAACGGGACGCGCATGAAGTGACACATATCGGGGGACACCCGACGGCACTTGTCGGCATCACCGTCTTCAATCCGGCGTTTGATGTGACCCCACCAGAACTCATCACCGGTCTGATCACAGAGACAGGTGTGCTCGAACCGACCGAGTCGGTCATTGTTGAACACGTAGGAGGAAACGCATATGTCTAAAAAAATCATCTTCTTCCTGTTGACCGTCATCCTAGCGCTTGCCGGATGCACGAACGAACAGGCGCAACCGAAGGAGACGCTTCCGAAAGACCTAGAGGTCGCCCTCGTCATGCAGATGTCGATTGGGACGTTCTCTTCGCAGTATATCGAAGGGGTGACCGAGCAAGTCGAAGCGTTCGGAGGCAACGTGAAAGTGTATAACGCCGATAATGATTTGTCGAAGATGGCGAGTTACGTTGATACGGCGACAACACAAGGGGTCGATGTGATCTTGATTGACCACGGACGTGCCGATGCCTTGAAAGAGCCTGTTCAACGGGCACTCGATAAGGGCATCAAAGTCGTCGCATTCGACAACGATTTAACGAATGAAGGGGTGACGGTCATCGACCAAGATGATTATTCCCTCGCTTGGCGCTCACTCAAAGCACTTGCTGAAGATTTGGACGGCGAAGGAAACATCGTCACGATTTGGGTCGGCGGATTCACCCCGATGGAACGTCGTCATACGATTTATGATGCGTTCTTGAAACGCTACCCGGGCATCCAAGAAGTTGCGAAGTTCGGTTCGGCGACGAATAACACGGCGCTCGATACGCAAAGTCAGATGGAGGCGATTTTGAAGAAGTATCCGGAAGGCGAAATCGATGCGGTGTTTGCGATGTGGGATGAGTTCGCAAAAGGGGCGAGCCGTGCCATCAAGCAGGCAGGACGTGACGAGATTGCCGTCTACGGGATTGACTTGAGTGACGAAGACTTACAACTCATGCAAGAAGAGGGGAGTCCGTGGGGCGTGACGGCCGCTACGGATCCTGCTGAAATTGGTCGCATCCAAGTCCGTTACGCTTATCAGAAAGTGGTCGGGGAAGAAACACCTTCGATTCACTCGGTCGACCCGTATTTAGTTGACCGTGATGTCTTGCCGGATGAGCCTGTCACGATGAACGACCTCGGACAGTACGTTAAGGGTTGGGGCGAGTCGAATGCGGCATGGTCGGACTGGATGAAGGAGACGGACTGATGATTCGCTTGGAACGAATCACGAAACAGTATGGTGACGTGACCGTACTCGATCAACTGTCGTTCAGCCTAAAACCGGGAGACATTCATGGACTCCTCGGTCTGAACGGGGCGGGTAAGAGTACGCTTATCAAACTGCTGAACGGAACGGTCGAACCGACGTCCGGCGAACTATCCATTGACGGGACGACTACGCGTCTCACACCGGCGGAAGCGATTCGTCAAGGCATCATCACCGTATCGCAAGAAGTGGATGATGCGCTCTATTTGGACTTGCCTGTATACGAAAATGTTCTCCCATGGCAGACGGTGAAGCGGATTCGCCCACAACTGTTGAAACAGCGGGCAAAAGACGTGCTATCCCGGGTCGATTTAGACATCGATCCAACGCGTCCGGCCGGTCACTACCCGCTCAGCGTAAAGCAACGTCTGCTCATCGCTCGGGCGCTTGAGAGTGATGCCAAGTATTTATTACTCGATGAACCGACCGCCGCCTTGTCGGAAACGGATACCGATGCCTTGCTTGAATTACTACAAACGCTGGCGGCAGAAGGAGTGGGGATTGTGCTGGTCACACACCGGTCAGACGAACTGACGCGCGTCACGTCAACATCTACGTTTCTTCGAGACGGACGCGTTGTATATGAGGGACCGTTTCAAACCCTTTCTACAGAAGCCGTTCAAACCTTTTTGAGTGGAACGACATTTGAAGGGACACAAGAGAAGGCAACCCCTGAAGAGGAGATTCGTTTGTCCGCGCAGGTGACTCTCCCTGCGTTCGGGACGAATCTCTCCGTTGAAGCGTACCGTGGGGAAGTGCTCGGGATTGGAGGATTGACGGGGAGCGGGAAGACGGAACTGGTGGAAGCCTTGTTCGGTCTTTCTGGGCTTCGTCAATCGATCACGGTTGACGGAACCACACACGTGATCAAAGAACCGATAGACGCCGTACGTTTAGGGTTTGCACTCGTTCCAGAGGAGAGACGACGTCACGGATTATTTCTAGACGAGACGATTGAGCGGAACGTGATTGCTGTCGCAGGAAAGACCGATGGTGTCTCTGACGTACTGGCATCGCTTCGTGTCCGCTATGCGAACGTGAAACAAACGGTCGGTGAGCTGAGTGGTGGAAATCAGCAGAAAGTCGTCTTTAGCAAATGGCTACTCGACGACCGAGACATCTATTTGCTCGATGAACCGACAAAAGGAATTGATATCGCAGCGAAACAAGACGTGTATGAACGCGTCGTCGCACTCGCGAAACAAGGGAAGACCGTGTTGTTCACCTCAAGTGAGCGACATGAGCTCGAACGGGTCGCCAATCGGATTCTTTGGCTCGACCGTGGACAATTTGTAGAGAAAGGAGGCGCATAACATGGCACAATTAGTGGTCAAAGAACGAAAACGAATCAGCGGTCAGATCGGTCAATACGGGACGTTACTCGCAATCCTTGGGCTGATTGCAGTCTTTACCGTGACGAACGATCAATTTCTGACGTATGCAAACTTTAGTGACATCATCAAATCGGTTTCAATCGTGTCGTTACTTGCCCTCGGTGTCACGTTTTCGCTCATCGTCGGAGGGTTTGATTTATCGGTCGGGTCGACGGCGAGTCTTGCGACAATCGGCGCAGCGGCAAGCCTAGTCCTTCATCGACAAGAGCTTCTCGTCGCGCTGCTGATTCCGCTCGCCCTAGGGATTCTCGTCGGATTATTGAATGCGCTCGTCACAATCAAATTTCGGTTACCGGATTTACTAGCGACACTCGCCATCATGTACGTCATTAACGGGATTCAGTTGACGTATACGAAAGGATTCTCGATTTATGACAACATGCCGATCGAAGGGGGAACGGCGCCAGGACGCTTCATTCCATCCTTTTTATTTATCGGTCAAGGAACAATCGGTCCGATTCCGTTCGTCGCCTTACTCATGCTGTTGTTCTTTATTGGGGCTCATCTGTTTTTGACGTATACACGGACAGGGCGTGAGTTTTATTACGTCGGGTCGAACGCAGAAGCGGCCCGCCGTTCCGGGATTGCCGTGAATCGCATCAAGTTGTACGCTTACGTGCTCAGCGGGTTGTTTGCAGCCATCGGTGGGATCATTCTTGCATCTCGGATTGGGACAGGACAGGTCTCGGCCGGAGCACCGCTATTGATGGACGCTGTCGCGGCTGCTTATATCGGCTACGCCGTCTTTGGGACGGGTCGTCCGAACGTGATCGGGACATTGATTGGAGCTATTTTAATCGGAATTCTCTTGAATGGACTGACGATGTGGGACGTGCCGTACTATGCGCAAGATATCGTCAAAGGGACGATTTTGATTGGAGCGCTCGGTCTTTCTTATATTCAAAAGAAACAGCGGACATAACAAAACCCCCGGACATCAGTTGTTCGGGGGTTCGCTTTGTTTACGCGTCATTGTGAGAAACGGATACACACCGCCGTTCGTCTCCTGCATGAACGTGTCTTGTGGGATGAAACCGAGCGACTCGTATAACCGGATGGCCCGTTTGTTGAACGTGGCGACGGCAAGACGCACTGTGCGAGTCCCATATGCCGCCTCGATCCAAGTAAGGATTGAAGTGAGGAATCGATGTCCGTTGCCGCTTCCTGTCAAATCAGGACGCATACCGAGACCGATGGAAACAGTTTCCGCTGATTCGAATTGCATCGTGACAAAGCCAATCAGCTCATTCGCTTCAAGGATGGCGAACGTCGTGTCTCCCCGTTCATCCGCATCTAAAAATAAGGCGAGATCTTCCTCATCGGCGTCCATATTATAAAACGCATAGTCGCCTTCATAGCGCCACTTGAAAGCGATTAGTTCGGCTTGCTCTTGGGTGAGTGGATGAAACATATAGCTCATAAAAATTCCTCGTCTCTAATGGAAGTGGTCATGCTACACTCAAATCGTATCATGAAAACAAGGGGAGGGAATGTGATGGCAGTCAAGTTGGACATGGTCGGGATCGTCGTAACGGATATGAAGCGGTCGCGCGAGCGCTTGGGTTTGAGATTCCAGAAGCGATGAACGGGGAAGCGCATGTAGAGATTGACGAAGGAGGCGTGCGTCTCGCGTTCGATACGGTAGAAGTGGCCGAATCAGTATACGGGGAATGGAAACAGGCAGACGGGCATCGGATCGAGCTTGCCTTCTTATGTGAGAGCCGTGAGGCGCTCGACCGATTATATAACACGGTACTTGAACAAGGCTATGCGTCACATAAAGCCCCATGGGATGCGTTTTGGGGACAACGTTACGCGATCCTGTACGATGCGGACGGGAATCTAATTAGTTTGTTCGCTTCATAAAAATAATCCCGGGCCATGTGGCTCGGGATTATTTGTTGTCGTGGCACTCTCCCCATGAACAAAGGGCATTCATGGCGGGCTGCAGGCCGAGGGCATCTTCAGTCAATGAATACTCGACGTGGAGGTGTTTTTCGGTCGAATAGTCGACACGGCGAACCATACCGAGTTGCTCGAGTTCACGCAATTGGTCGGTCAACACTTTTCGGCTGACGTCAGGAATCGCCCGTTGAATATCAGAAAAACGAAGCGGTCCATCTTGAAGCGTGCAATACACTTGAGGACGCCATTTGCCGCCGATAATCTCGAGTGCGCGGTTGACGGGGAACGATGTGGTCATGTTCAAAGAGCCTCACTTTCGGGTAGTTACTTCAATGTGCGTACTTTTTTTCTTGCTTCAATGACAGTATCTTATCGTTATCCGCTAAATTGAGCAAACAAAAAGGAGTAGATGAAACATGACGTATCCAAGAACCTTTTCACACATCGGTCTTTCTGTGCCGAGCGTAACCGAGGCCGTAAAATTTTATGAGGACGTGATGGGGTGGTATACCATCATGACACCATCAGATGTCGTCGAAGATGATTCGCCAATCGGCGTGATGTGTACAGACGTCTTCGGACCAGGCTGGGTTAAATTCCGAATCGCCCATATGTCAACAGGAGACGGAATTGGAATCGAGTTATTCGAGTTCCCGAATAACGAGACACCAGAAGACAACTTCGAGTTTTGGAAGACAGGGATCTTCCACTACTGTGTACAAGACCCTGACATCGAAGGACTTGTCGAGAAGATTGTCGCACATGGCGGCAAACAGCGGATGCCGATTCGTGAATACTACCCAGGCGAGAAACCATATCGTATGGTGTACTGCGAAGACCCATTCGGTAATCTCGTTGAAATTTATTCACATTCATACGAACTCACATATTCGGAAGGAGCTTACTAAACATGAAAGCATGGCTACTCGACCAACCCGGTCTAGATCATCTGCATATTGGAGAAATCGACCGACCGACACCAGGAACGGGAGAACTGTTGATTCGTGTCGAAGCGGTCGCCTTGAACCCGGTTGACTATAAAGTCGGTTCAAACGGAAACCCGAACTGGGCATATCCACACATTCTCGGTGTCGATCTCGTCGGAGAAGTCGTCCAGGTCGGTTCAAGTATCGCCAACATCATTACGGGTTCACGTGTAGCCGTGCATACGGATCTTTCGAAATATGGAGGGTTCGCCGAGTACACGGTCGTTGATGCTCGGGCGTGTGCGGTCGTTCCACAAGGTGTAAGTGATGAGGCGGCGGCTTCGATTCTGTGTGCCGGAATGACAGCTTATGAAGCGGTCATGCAGAAGCTGAACACGCGGGATAAGGAGACGATTCTCGTACACGCTGGAGCGGGCGGTGTCGGTGGCTTTGCGATTCAGCTCGCAAAACGCCTCGGGTTAAAAGTGTTCACGACAGCATCTCCGGAGAATTTTGAGTGGGTAGAATCACTCGGGGCAGACGTGGCGATTGATTATAACGTCGAGGACGTGACGGCACGAATCATGGAAGAGACGGATGGACGTGGTGTCGACTTGATTTTGAACACGGTCGGTCGCGACGTCGCGACGGCCGATCTCGATCGTCTCGCGTTCAGCGGACACCTCGCCTATATCGCCGGTCCACCAGATATGACGAACATGAAAGGCTTCACGTTATCCCCGTCGATTCATGAAGTGGCACTCGGGGCAGCACATGCGAGCGAGGACGAGCATGCGATTCGTAACTTGGCGTATATGGCCGAAGAGTTGATGAATTTGCTCGATGCAGGTGAACTGAACGATCTTGTCACAGAAGTGTTATCGTTCGACCAGTTGAAAGAAGGTCTTGAAAAACTACAAACGCGGAAAGTACGCGGTAAACTCATCGTCCGCATTCGCGACTGAGTAGAGAACTCCCTGTTATACTGACAGGGAGTTTATTTGTCGAGGAGGGGAAAGAATGGAGCGATTAGCAGACACGTATCGACAGACAGATGTTCAGTTGAGCGGTCACGGCAAACGGGAAGTCGGGGTGTTGAAACGGGCGTTTGAGCAGGTGCGTGACGATGAGCCGAGTGACCAGTATGGACAGGGGAAAACGATTCGACAGTTTGAAGAGAAGATGGCACACGTTCTTGGGAAAGAGTCGG
>NZ_JAPEHX010000038.1:0-29317 GCF_028823655.1 Exiguobacterium sp. B2(2022)
CGACCTCACGGGTATGAACCGTACGCTCTAGCCAGCTGAGCTACACCGCCATGTTATTGTTGTGTCCTAAGCACATTTTCTATAATAACCAGTCACCATTCGAGTGTCAATTCTTTTTTGAAATTTTTTAATAAAAAAATCGTGCATAGTGTCATCTTCATCACTATACACGATTTCATTACTTTTTTACATCATGCTTCTGATACAACTTGGCGATATTTTTTCTTCCATGCGATTCGGAAGTACGCCCACAGTAATGCAAAGCATCCAACAGCCACAAATGCTAAATACGCTGTCGCCGTCTGCAAATACTGTGCACCGTCAGCTGACAAGATTTCTTTATATCCGGCAACCGTATACGTCATTGGAAGGAGCGCATTGAACGGTTGCAACGCTCGTGGAATCAACTCGAGCGGGAACGTTCCGGCAGAAGTCGTCAATTGCAAAATCAATAAGACGATTGCTACAAAACGTCCTGGGTTCCCGAGTGTGGTGACGAGTAACTGCACAATAAAGAGGAATGTGATGCTCGTCAACCAACTGAATCCGAAGAATTTCAATGGTTCGCTTACTTCAAGTCCTAATAGTTGCACCATCGCCACGTCTAAAATGAGCGCTTGAAGGAATCCAACGACCATGAGAACACCAGACTTCGACAATACCCATGATAGACTACGTTTTGGATGTCCAGCTGGATCGTACAATGGATAGACGATTGATAAGAGAAGCGCCCCGACAAAGAGTCCGAGTGACATGAAGTATGGAGCAAACCCTGTACCATAGTTCGGTACCTCATGAATCGAGTTATCGACGAGAGACACTGGTCCTGCCATCATCTCGACATTCTCATCGTTCAATCCGATATCTGCATCTTCCGCACCTTTGACTAGAGCGTCACGAAGTTCATCGCTACCTGATGCGAGATCTGTCATTCCATCTGCGAGTTCTCCGCTACCATCTGAAAGTTCTCGTCCGCCGTCCGCGAGCTGATTCGCACCGTCCGTCAACTTGCTTGTTCCTGCCCCGGCAGTCTTCGCGCCATCGGCAAGTTTACGACTACCTTCTTGAAGTTTTTGCCCACCGTCCGCTAATTGAGTAGCACCATTCGCCAACTCACTCGTTCCCGAACTTGCGCTTTTCGCACCATCGGCAAGCTTCACACTACCTTCAGACAACTGTCCAGTCGCGGCTACGAGTTTGTCACTGCCTGCCGTAAGTTCAGTTGTCCCGTCTTGAAGTTGTGTTGCACCTTGATTGAGTTTTGAACTCGCTGACACGAGTTCTTGTGAACGATCGGCTGCAGTTTGTGTCCCTTGCTCGATTTGACTCGAACCACTTGCTAATGCCTGAGCACCTTCCGCTAACTTCGTTTGACCCGTGTTCAATTCAGAAAGTCCTGACGAAAGTTGTCCTGCACCTGTTTCTGCTTGTGCAAGACCTGCCGCCAATGAGGTTTGTCCCTCTTTCACTTGCGTCGCCCCTGCAGCTAATTGATCAAACCCAGCCGCTGTCGCTTGTTGTCCTTCAGTGAGTTGTGCTGCGATGGCTTGAAGCATTTCAGGTGACGCAGATTGACCGGACTCAGCAAGTGCCGTTAATTGTCCAATCAACTCATCCTGTTTCGCCGTCAATTCGGATTTCATTTGTCCGATTCCATTGACCACTTCAGTTTGACCCGCGATGAGAGCAGTGTTTCCTTCTTTCGCTTTCGTCAATGCACCTGCTAGTTGGTTTGCGCCGTTATTCAATGCGGCCGCCCCTTCTTTTGAGCGCTCGATGCCAGCAGCAAGGTCTTGAACGCCTTGATTCAACGTTTTCGCACCTGTGTGAAGTTCATCTAATTTGGACGCGAATGCCCCTGTTCCTTCGACGAGCTGGCTCGTTCCGTCTTGTAAGGCGGATGCGCCATCATTCACGCGGTGTACCCCGTCTGACAAAGCGGTTGACCCGTCGTACACTTGCTGACTTCCATCCGCGAGTGCCGATGAACCTTCTGCCAACTGAGTCACACCATCGTTTAACTGGCTTGCACCGTTAGCGAGCTCACGCTGTTTCGTCGCAAGAAGTTTCGTCCCGTCCGCGAGTTCAGATGAACCGTCGGACAACTGAGCGATTCCGTCATTTAACTCACTTGCACCATCTGCAAGTTCGCGTTGTTTCGTGGCGAGAAGTTCCGTTCCATCCGCCAATTTGACGGCACCATCCTTCGCTGACGTAGAACCGTCGGCAAGTTTTGTCGCACCATCCGCGGCTTCACCAAGTCCGTCCGCCACGTCATTCAGTCCATCTTTCAATGCACTGACGTACTGTTTCGATACCTCGGTCGAAAGCTCTGCTTTCACTTGCTCCATTGCAGAGCCACCGATTTGTGCGGCTAGGAAGTTATACGATTCATTCGCAATGTACTTCAATTCAAGTTGCTCTGGATGTTCATCTAGAGCGGTCGTCGCCTTCTCCGAAAAGTCTTCTGGAATCTCGATTGCCATGTAATAATCATGATCTTTCAATCCAGATTCTGCTTCTTTCTTTGTCGTCTCGACAAACTCGAAGGCTTCCGAATCTAGCAACTTATCAATCAGATCGTTTCCGATTTCAAGTGACTCCCCTTCAAACGATGCCCCTTTGTCTTCGTTGACGATGGCGACCGGTAAATCTTTCATCTGTCCATACGGATCCCAGAAAGCCCACAAAAACATACCAGCATACATTAACGGTACGAGTGCGACTGCGAGAATCGGAACCAACACACGTGGGTTCTTAAAGATACTCCGCCACTCCGCCGTCCATAGTTTCCATCCATTCATTTTTTCTCTCCACCTTCACTTATAAAACATAACTATTTTTTCATGTTCCCTATTTTGCTCTCTTCCTCAAAAAAAATCAACTATATTTAGTTATTTTTTATAAATTTTTTAAAACAAAAAAAGCCGTGAACAAAAATGTTCACGACTTGTCTTGTTACAAGACCTATATGGTTACGAGTAGAAGCTAATTGGTATCGAAGGATTACCCGCGTTTGGCTCCACGTCCACCGCGTTTCGAATCTGTTTGACGTTTCAACGTCGAAAGACGCTCGTCGCTGTCTTTCAAGAATTTGTTCATCAACGTATCGAATGTTTCTGGTTCACGACGTTGTTCACCACGACGACCGCCGCCGCGTGGACCGCCGCCACCGCGTGGACCACCGCCACCGCGCGGCCCGCCTTGACTTGGGCCACCTGGACGTGGGCCACGAGAGAAACGCTCACCGGCTGGACGCTCTGGACGCTCAGGGCGTTCACTTACAGGACGATCGACTGCTTTCTTGATGGATAACCCGATTTTCCCATCATTTTCGACGTTCAACACTTTTACCGTGACTTCTTGACCGACTGTCAACACTTCGTTAATGTCTTTGACGTAAGAGTCCGCCACTTCACTGATGTGTACTAATCCTGTCTTGCCGTTTGGGAGCTCGACGAACGCTCCGAAATGCGTAATCCCTGTAACCTTACCTTGTACCTTGCTTCCTACTTCAATTGACATAAAATAATGTACTCCTTTTTTGATTGATTCTTTTCAATTATACGAGTCGTTTCCCTAGCGGTCAACGAACCGACTTATTCCTCTGGGGAGAAGTAGAAAATAATCTCTCCATCTTTGGAGAAGAGGAGCTCGTTTCGCGCTAAGTTCGCGATATAATCCTCATCCTGCAAACGTTCCACTTGTTCCTTCAACTCATCTTGCTCGGCTTTCTGCTCTTGCAACTCCACTTTCGCTTGTGCGTAAGCTTGTTGTTGGTCCGATACATAGCCTACCTTTGAAAAGTAACTCTGTCCAATCAATACCATGACGAATAAAAATAGGAGTGAGGCTGCCGCCAAACGACGTCGAAGATGAACTCTTCGGCGATGTGTGTCTTTTTCCAGCTGTTCTCTACGCTCATCTAGCGCTCGAATGCGCCGTTGTCGATCCATCGGATTACGTCCGTTCATCGCCTCATCCCCCTCCTCTTCATACATTAAGTATACTTTTTTTTACGAGTCGATACTACCGTCCATCTTCTCTTCTTTAAGTAAACGATACATTTCTTTCGCATCTTCTTTGCGCGCATGTTCCGCAATTGAGTCAATGACGACCGTGACGAGCTTGTTTCCGAATCGAATTTGCAGCTCGTCTCCGACTTTAACATCGGTACTCGCCTTCGCCACTTGCCCATTTAGCTGAATCCGCCCTTGATCTGCCACTTCTTTTGCGAGCGTGCGTCGCTTGATCAAGCGGGATACTTTCAAAAATTTATCTAATCTCATAACCCGTTCTCCTTTGCCTCGTTCCAAAGAGCATCCATCTGTTCGAGCGTCATCTGCTGAAGATCACCATTCGCTTCTATATACTCGAATCGACGTTTGAACTTTCGGTTCGTCTGTTCTAACGCTTGCTCGGCATTTAGCCCAACGTATCGCGCGATGTTGACGATGGAGAATAATACATCGCCAAGTTCTGATTCGTCACTCAATTCCTCACGCCACTCGTGCAGTTCTTCTTCCAATTTTTCGAAAGCGCCCGACACGTCATCCCATTCGAATCCGATTTGGCCGGCTTTCTTTTGAAGTTGTTCAGCACGCATCAATGAAGGTTGGTCGACGAGTACACCATCGAGTTGCGATTGTTTCTTTTCCCCTTTTTCCGCTTGTTTAATCGTATTCCAATTTTTTACCACATCAGAGGCATCTTCGACGGTGACATCTCCGAAGACGTGCGGATGACGGCGGACCATCTTTTCACTGATTGCCCCGATGACATCACGAATATCGAAATATCCTTCGTCTGCACCAATTTGGGCATGTAACATGACTTGAAGCAACACGTCACCGAGTTCCTCGATGATGGCATCGTCATCTTCTGCGTTGATGGCTTCAATGAGTTCATACGCTTCTTCTAATAAATACTTCCGAAGCGACTCATGCGTTTGTTTGCGATCCCACGGGCAACCGTCCGGTCCACGAAGTGTGGCGATGATTTGTTTGAGCGTTGCAAAGTCTTTTGCCAAATAAGCTTCATCCGCGAGTGGCGGAACATAGAGCGTCGTCAAGTTGTTCACTTCCGCCATGCGGTCCATCTCGAACAACGGAATGTGTTCGATTCGTTCTTGTGTGGTACCCGCAGCTGTCACAAGTGTAACAGGGTGCTCATCCGGATAACGTTCCATCAGTTGCACTTTTACGTCTCCCGCTACAAATCCATCGTACACTTGACCAATCAACACATGTTGCGTCACTTGCAGGCGTTCAAGGTCGAGCGCCGTCGCATCCAACAACTGAAAGCCGTTGATTGGATCGATTTGCAAAGCTTGGAACATCGCATCTAAGAAGCTTTGCCCGCCGAGTACGTGAAGGTCCGCTCCACGTTCCACCAAAAGCTCGACAGTTCGCTCGGCGACGAACGGGTGACCGGGTACAGCATACGTGATAGCCATCTCTTCACTTTTGTTCATCAACGTCTCGACAATTTGATCGTACACCTCTTCAAACGTATCACTCGATTCATAAATTGAATCAAACGACTCGAATGCGAGCCCTTCTGACTCTAACTCACGTACGACAGGGTGTTCTTTCGTCCGTAGCCAAACGAGCGGTTGTTGCTTCAAATGACGGTACACTCCGAGTGGCAATTGATTCAGCTCACCAGATCCAAGACCGACCACCGTGATTGTATAACCCATACTAGTTCTCCTTTTTTTCAAGCACATCGAGTAAACGACCTCCGAACGGGATGAATTCCCATTCCTCAAGTGATAGCATTCGCGTGCTCCATAATCTCCATATATAAAGGACGGCTCCGCTACATACCATCCCGATTAACCATCCGAAGGCTGCGATTCGCGAATCGACCCACATCTGACCAACCCAGTTTAACACGGCAACGAGTAATAACATGGGCACCAGCGCTTTCGATAGCGATTTGTAATGCTTCGACCGAAACGACCCGAGTGGAATCGAACGGTCGAGCGCCCGAAAGTTATAGAACGCCATCGCCAAAAAGCTGAGTGAGGTACCGATGGCCGCCCCTTCAATCCCATAGAAGGGGACAAGCCCCACGTTTACGACACCTTTTGCCAAAATCGCGACAATCATACTGCGAGCCGCAATCCATTCACGGTCGATTGCTTGAAGGCAAGTCATGCTTGCAATCGCTAACGATGCCGCAAACGTACTCGTTGCCAATAACACGAGCGCCCGCGTACCTGACCCATCTTCAAACAAGGCAACGTTTAAGAAAAACATCACCCCCATCAATCCGACGGTCGCAGCACCCGCAATGGCTGTTGTCACCCGAATCATCGAACGGAGCCCTTGCGTCGTTTTTTGCAGATGTCCCGCTCGATAATGTCGGACGAGTGTTGGCACATTGGCCATACCGATGGTCGTCGCAAACAGAATCGCAAATTGGACAAGTGGATATCCCCGGTCGAACACGCCTTTGCTCACTTTCGCCTCGTACGTCCCCCCCATTAAATTGACGATTGTAAAGGAGTCGACGAGTTGCATCCATAAGATTCCGAGCGAGGCAAATCCGACCGCGAGCCCTGTCGTCAACAATAGGCGCAATCCATGTTGAAACGTGACACGTCGTACTTTTACGATTCGTAAGCCGCGCGCCTGATAGATTAAAAAGGCAATCGCCACAACCCCACCGATAAGCGTCGCACCATACGCGTATTGACTGAGCGTGTATGCATCTTTTCCAAGACGCACGCCAATCCATAATAGCGAAAGCATGACCGTCACACGTACAAAATTCTCTAACACTTGCGACCATGCGCTCGGTCGTAAATCATCCCTGGATTGAAAGGCACCACGTAACACGGCGGACGCCGGCATGAGTAAGTAACTCAAACTGATCACGCGAAGCGCCGGGGCCAACTGTTCATCCCCGAGCCACATTGCGAGTGTCGGGGCGAAGATCCACATCGTGACAACAAGCGTGATAGAAAGAAGAAGCAACGCATAAAAACTGCTCCATAACACTTCTAGCTTCTGGTTCGACCCCTTCGCGCCGACTCCTATTTTCGCAATGACTACCGGCATCGCATAAATTCCGAGCGATGCGACAATCGCGGCGAACGGATAGACGGTTTGATAAGCATAGAGTCCAAAGTCACCCGCCAAATTTTGATACGGGACGCGATACGCGAAGCTAATCAGTTTCGATACGTAACCGGCAAGAGCGAACAGGACGACACCTTGTGCAAACTTACTTGGCGACCGCATCGCCCACCAACCGCTTCGTCAGTTCTTCTAATACAGTATCGGCATCATTCAAGAGCTCTGTGAGTGGCATTCGACCGCTGAGTGACAATTTCAAGGCTCCGTCTTCTTGACCGATTCCTAGTTTACGGCCGAGCGGCATCGTCCATTCCATAAAGGATGGTACATCGAGGACTGTCGTCGAATCTTTCGATAAGACAATTTCAATCCGTCCAGGCGTTTGTTTGATTCGGCTCACTTTCGCCAGTTCTCCGTAAATCCGTAGACGTGTCAGCTGAATGAGAAGGGCGACTGGTTCTGGGAATTCCCCAAATCGCTCAATCAATTCGTCTTGTAAGGCGAACAATGCGTTTGGTGTATCGACGTATTTGAAACGCTTATACATCTCAATCTTCAGCTCACTATCCGACAAATAGTCGTCCGGGATGTAGGCATCTGCTTGGAAGGCGATTTCTGGCTTGAAGACGACTTGTTTCGCTTGTCCACGCATTCGGTCTTTCCGTTCCTCAATCGCTTCGGAGAGCATTTGAGAATAGAGGTCGAAGCCGACTGAATCGATGAATCCAGATTGTTGTGCACCTAGCAAGTTACCAGCACCTCGAATCGACAAGTCGCGCATCGCGATCTTAAAGCCGCTTCCGAGTTCGGTGAATTCTTTAATGGCCTGAAGACGACTTTCTGCTACTTCGGTCAAGCGCTTATCTTTTCGATACGTGAAGTAAGCATATGCAATTCGATTCGAACGTCCGACTCGACCACGAAGTTGATACAGTTGGGAAAGTCCCATCTTGTCAGCATCATGGACAATGAGTGTATTGACGTTTGGAATGTCGATTCCTGTCTCGATAATCGTCGTCGAGACTAAAATATCTGCCTCTCCTTCGAGGAAACTGATTAACTGGCTTTCGAGTTCGCTCTCGGTCATGCGGCCGTGTGCCGTCGCGATACGTGCCTCAGGCAATAGGGCTCGAATCTCTTCCGCTTTCCGTTCGATGCCTTCGACACGGTTGTAGAGGAAGAACGCCTGTCCTCCACGCGCAAGTTCACGCTCTAACGCTTCACGTAAGACGATGCCGTCATATTCCATGACATACGTCTGAACCGGGTAGCGGTTCTCTGGCGGTGTTTCTAACACAGATAAGTCGCGGATTCCAATCATCGACATATGAAGCGTTCGCGGAATCGGTGTGGCCGTCAACGTGAGTACGTCGATGTTCGTCTTCAACTGTTTCAGACGTTCTTTATGCTTGACGCCGAACCGTTGCTCTTCGTCGATGATGACGAGACCGAGGTTCGCGAACGTCACGTCTTTTGACAACACTCGGTGTGTCCCGACGACGATATCAATCGTCCCTTCCTTCAAGCCCTTCTTCGTCGCAGCCATCTCACTCTTTGAGCGGAAACGACTCATGACAGAAACGTTAATCGGAAATTCACTGAATCGCTCGAGCATCGTTTCATAATGTTGTTGGGCGAGGACGGTCGTCGGGACGAGAAATGCGACTTGTTTTCCAGCGAGCACCGCCTTGAATGCCGCTCGGATTGCCACTTCTGTTTTGCCGTAGCCGACATCCCCACATAAAAGACGATCCATCGGACGTGAACGTTCCATGTCCGCTTTAATCTCAGCAATCGAGCGGACCTGGTCCTCTGTCTCCGCATAAGGGAAGGAGGATTCAAATTGTCCCATTTCCTCATCATCCGGTGGAAACGCAAATCCGACCGAAGCTTCTCGTGCCGCATATAATTTAATGAGCTCATCTGCGATATCTTCAACCGACTTGGCGACTTTCGATTTAACTTTCTTCCACTCGGTGCCTCCGAGTTTATAAATTTTCGGTTCTTTTCCTTCGGCGCCGACATATTTTTGAACGAGATCAATTTGATCGACCGGCACATAGAGCGCATCATCACCGGCATACACGAGATGGAGATAGTCCTGATGAATCCCTCCGACCTCGATGGTTTTAATGCCTAAATACTTCCCAATCCCATGATGCACATGGACGACATAGTCGTTCGGTTTCAACTCTTGATAACTCTTAATCCGTTCTGCGTTCGTTAAGTTTTTCGTCTGACGCTTCCGTTTCGTCACACGTTTAAACAATTCCTCTTCTGATACGACGACGAGGCGACTCGTCGACAATTCAAATCCACCTTCGATTTGACCGATGATGACGGATACGCGTCTCGGTTCTAATTCTCCATCGACATTCGTGAACGTTGAATGAATGCCGTAGTCCGAAAGGAGCGCTTCAATCTTGTCCGCGCGTGACTTATCCCCCGCAAGCACGACAATGCGTTGATCTCCTTGTTGCCAGCGTTCCACTTCTTGCTTTAACAGGTGCATCTGCCCATGAAATGCCGGGAGTGGACGACAGCTCAAATGTACCGTCGCAGTTTCCGGAATCCCTGAGCGACGAGATGGAAGTAGCGAGAATGCCACTTGTTTCAAGTCACAAAACACTTTGTGCATCGGGACAGCAAGCGTGTAATTGCTGACCGCCTCTCCTTTTTCGATGAGTGAAGAGAACCATTCCGCCTCTTCCCGCTCCTGTACGTCCGCGGCATCATCGATTCGTGCCACTTCATCTAAAATGAGTACAGCGTCTTTGCCTACGTAGTCTAAGAGCGTGGACGTATAAAGGAGTGGCGAATACTTTCCAACTTTATCCGGGAAATCGCCACGCTCTAAGCGCTCGATGTCAGTTACGACTCCTTCCTCAAGCGCTTGACGAATCACTTCGTTCTCAATCAACTCGACGGTCCGGTCATATTGTTTCCGGAGTGAACGCCCGGCTTGTTTCAACTGATCGTCAGTAGCGATGAACTCGGTGGCAGGTGTGATGCACACTTCCCCTACCACACCGAGCGAACGTTGCGTCTCGGCATCGAACGTGAAAATGGAATCGATCTCGGTATCAAATAAATCGATTCGATACGGACGCGCTTCTGTGAGCGGGTAGACGTCCAAAATACTGCCTCGTACGGAAAACTCGCCTGGCGTCGTCACAGTCGCCGTTCGTTCATACCCCATATCTGTCAATTGCTTCGCAAAGTCTGCCAACTCAAGATCACTTCCCGGCTTTAGCATGACACGACTATGTTGCCACGCTTCCGGGCTCGGCATATAGCGTCGTAATCCACCGAGCGGCACGACAACGACGCCTCCTGTTTGGTCAAGGAGACGAGTACGGGCATCGATTCGAGCGGCCAACAGCTCAGGACTAGACGTCAGCGACAGTTCAGCGGCCAGCGTCTCATCAATCGGATAAAGCAATGTTTTTTCCGGTCCGATGAGTGATTCGAGTTGATCGAACATTTTTTGTGCTTGATACATGTTATGCGTCACGACGACGAGACGTCTCGATGACGATTTCACAAGTCCTGCGAGGACGAGAGCTTTCGCGCTTGTCGTCAGTCCCGTCACTAATTGACGGTCTACTTTTTGTAGCCGCTCACGAATCACGTTCGTCTCCGGGAGCGCCACCATAAATCTCTCTAAAGCATTCATTTGTTTTCCTCCAACTCATACGACAAAAAAGGGTGCTATGACCCTTTAGTTGTATCGATTCATCAGCGCTAGCCAATCTGTATCTACGAAATCAGTGGCTGCGGTTACGGCGTTGTCGAGTGTTTCGTTCAACTCTGGCAAGTCCTCTTTCCGATAGTTCATCAACACCCAGTCGACGACTTTGATCGGGTGAGGAGGACGTCCAATCCCAAGTTTCAATCGCTTGAATTCTGCAGTCCCTAAGTGTTGAATGAGCGATTTGATTCCGTTGTGACCACCTGCACTCCCTTTCGGACGGAAGCGCAGTTTTCCTGGCACCATATCCAAATCGTCATAGATGACAAGTAAATCGTCAATCTCAATCTTATAATAATCTAAAATTGGACGGACGGCTTCACCCGATAAGTTCATATACGTAAGGGGTTTAACAAGTACAACGCGTTCACCATTGATTCTTCCCGTTCCCATAAGGGCGTTAAACTTCGCTTCATTCAGCGAGATCCCATGCTTTTCAGCGAGGCGATCAATTGCCAAAAAACCGATGTTATGTCGGGTCATCTCAAACTTTTTACCAGGGTTTCCAAGACCGACGATGCATTTCATATCATTTCCTCCTGAACAAAAAAGCCCAAAGGCGAATGCCTCCGGGCCTCGTTTTTTAATCGAATAGGGTACTGACCGATTTGTGCTCGTGGACACGCATGATCGCTTCCCCAAGCAAATGGGCAACCGACATCTGTCTGATTTTGCTCGAGCATGGACGACCCGTCAAATCGATTGTATTTAAAACAACCAATTCTTTGATTGATGAGTTGTCGATACGCTCCATCGCTGGACCAGAAAGGACTGGGTGCGTACAAGACGCATACACTTCTTTCGCGCCAGCTTGGACGATTGCATCCGCTGCAAGCGTGATCGTTCCCGCTGTATCGATGATATCATCAATCAAAATTGCTGTTTTCCCTTCAACGCTTCCGACGATGTTCATCACTTCAGCGACGTTCGCTTTCGGACGACGCTTATCAATGATAGCAATCGGAGCTTTCAAACGTTCTGCCAATTTACGTGCACGTGTCACGCCACCGTGGTCTGGAGAGACAACCACGATATCCTTCGCTTGAAACTCTTCTGTTTCAAAGTACGTCGAGATGAGCGGCACACCGAGTAATTGGTCAACCGGAATATTGAAGAATCCTTGGATTTGCGCTGCATGCAAGTCCATTGTGATGACGCGTGTCGCACCTGCTACTGTCAAAAGGTCAGCGACAAGTTTCGCCGTGATCGGCTCACGCGAGCGTGCTTTACGGTCTTGACGTGCATATCCGTAATACGGCATCACGATGTTGATCGTACGGACAGAAGCACGTTTGAGTGCATCAATCATGACGAGCAATTCCATGAGCGTTTCGTTTACAGGTGAGCTTGTTGATTGGATGACATACACATCATCTCCACGAACACTTTCCTCGATGTTGATATAGAGTTCACCGTCGCTGAAACGTTTGACTTGGCAATCACTGAGCGGGACACCAATTTCTTTCGCGATTTCTTCAGCAAGCGGGCGGTTCGAGTTTAAGCTAAATAGACGAATTTCTCGTTCGTATACAGTAGACATGTTTAGGATTCTCCTCCATCGTTTTCCATAATGATTGGCAGCAAGTTATCGTTTTGTGTAACCTTCTTTATTCGTTTGGCGTTCACGTGCAATCGCGAGCGCCTCTTCCGGTACGTCATTCGTAATTGTCGAACCGGCTGCGACAATCGCACCTTTTCCGACTTTTACCGGGGCAATCAAGTTGACGTTACAGCCGACGAACGCATCGTCTTCTACCACTGTATCGAACTTGTTCTTGCCGTCATAGTTTACCGTGATTGATCCACAACCTAAGTTGACACGTTCGCCGATTGACGCATCTCCGATGTAGCTCAAGTGCGAAGCTTTCGCACCGTCACCAAACGACGATTTTTTAATCTCGACGAAGTTTCCGACGCGTGTGTTCGCACCAAGTACAGCTTGTTGGCGCAAGTGAGCGAACGGTCCGACTTGAGCCGCTTCACCGATTTTGCTATCTGTCACGACAGACTGGCGCACGACAGCATGATCTTCAATCACACTGTTGCGGATATCTGAGTTCGGTCCGATGACACATTCCGAACCAATTGTCGTCTTCCCAAGGATGACCGTACCCGGATAGATGATCGTATCCGAACCAATCACCACATCTGGAGAAATGTACGTCGATGCCGGGTCCATGAACGTGACGCCTTCACGCATGAGACGTTCGTTCGTGCGTTTGCGCATGATTGCTTCCGCCTGTGACAAGGCAACGCGGTCATTGACTCCGATTGTCTCATCAAACGTTGGCGCTGTATGTGCTGCGACGACTTCGCCAGCTTCTTTTGCAATCGAGATGACGTCAGGCAAGTAGTATTCGCCTTGCGCGTTATTGTTTCCGACTTGTTTGAGCGCGTCGAACAATAACTCGTTATCGAACACGTACGTTCCCGTATTGATTTCATTGATGGCAAGTTCTGTCTCAGAAGCATCTTTATGCTCAACGACTTTCGTCACGTTCCCATCTTCACCACGAACGACACGACCGTATCCTGTCGCATCGTCTGCAATCGCAGTCAACACAGTAACTTTCGCTTGTTGCGCCTCATGATGAGCGAGAAGGGCTTCCAACGTTTCTGCCGTTAGTAACGGTGTATCTCCGCAGACGACAAGTGTCGCCCCTGCTTTACCCGCAAGCTCTGCTTCTGCCATTTGAACAGCATGCCCTGTTCCAAGTTGTTCTTCTTGGACCGCATATTCCACTCGTGTGCCGAGCGTATCTTGTACCGCTTCCGCCCCATGGCCAACGATTACGATTTGACGACTGACACCGATTTGGTCTAACTGGTCGACAACATGCTCGACCATCGGTTTTCCTAGAACCGGATGAAGTACTTTATAAAGCTTCGACTTCATTCGCGTCCCTTTTCCTGCTGCCAAAATGACTGCAAAACGCTCCATTCTTCATTCGCTCCTATCTCACAACAGCTGTGATTGGTCTGTATAGTTCGGCTTTTCTGCAACTAAATCCTATTTACACCGTTTCTACTATATCGAAACCATGCCTTCGTTTCAATAGTTGTACCATTCCTTAACCAATGAAACGCAAAAAAACAGCGGTAGGTAACCTAACCGCTGTTTGATATCATTCACTCGTTCCGTAAGACACGTGCTGGGGGTCCAGTACATCCACTTCCATTTTGGAATAGGTTTCCAATACAGCCGCTTCAACTTTCTGTCGCATCTCCCCGTTAATCGGATGCGCGATGTCCCGAAAAATACCTTCTGGTGTCCGTTTGCTCGGCATGGCGACAAATAGACCGCTACTTCCTTCGATGATTCGAAGGTCATGTACAACGAATTCATAGTCAAGTGTGATTGAGGCCAACGCTTTCATTCTGCCTTCTGTCGCGACTTTGCGAATTTTTACGTCTGTGATCTGCATGTTTCGCATCCCCTTTTTCATCGTTGTCTATGCCATGGTGTGGTCTTCTGTAAGGTTCAGTTGGTTTCGAACGAACGTCATGACTCGATATTGATAACTCTATACCCTCTAATCATAAATCGAAATCAAAATTTTGCCAATCATTTTAGGAACTGTTCCACATTCCCCCGTGAAATGGTGACAAGCCCTTCATCCGGGTCGACGTTCGTCAATTTCATCAAGCTGACGTATTCGCTGACCATCTTCTTCTCGGCACCTTCTGCTTCCATCAACACACCGACACCTGCCAGGTTCGCCTCGAATTCGTTCAAGAGACTCATCATCCCCCGAATCGTTCCCCCCGCTTTCATGAAGTCATCGATCAAGAGCACGTTCGCCCCACGCGGCAGGCTACGACGTGCGAGCGCCATTGTGCGAATCGCCTTCGAAGAACCTGATACATAATTGATACTGACCGTCGATCCTTCTGTTACACGACTATCTGAACGAACGATGACGAATGGTACACCTAATTGTTCTGCGACAGCATAAGCAAGGGGGATCCCTTTCGTCGCAATCGTCATGACCACGTCGACTTTACGATCGGCGAATACAGACGCAAAGACTTGTCCCATCGGTTTCACCTGACTCGGATTGCCTAGTACATCTGTGAGGTAGAGATAGCCCCCTGGTAAGAGACGCTCCGGTTTTGATAATTGCTCACAGAGCGTATCAATCATCTCAAGCGATTTTTCCTTACTCCAGCCTGGGATAAACATCACACCACCCGCTGCACCAGGAACGGTCACAAGCTTTCCGATTCCATCATGAGACAACATCTCACTCACGATGACAAGATCTTCACTGATTGACGACTTTGCGGCTTTATAGCGACTTGAAAACATCGACAACGAGACAAGCTGATGCGGATGGTCAAGCAAATAACGGGTCATATCGACGAGACGACCACTTCTACGAATTTTCATACGGATTCTCCTTCACATCTTCAATGATAAACGAATGTTCTATTGAGAATATATCACTTTCATTCGTTTTTGTTCAATGTCTTTTGCCGAGAATCCGAACGACGAACACTTCTGGGCAAAATCCTTTTAGACCGTTATAGATGCGATGCGCCTTTTGCTCATGCTCAATGAGCGCAAAGACAGTTGGTCCACTACCGCTCATGAGAACACCTTCTGCCCCACAATGCCGCATCGTTTCTTTGATTTGTTTCACTTCCGGATGAAGCTTGAGCGTCACACTCTCGAGCGAGTTTCCAAGATTTTCGCAAATCCCATGAAAATCTTTTTGACGAATCGCTTCTACCATGGCACCTGTGTTCGGATGATGAACCTCATCCATACGCACGGCGCGATACACATCTGCAGTCGATACTCCTAGCTTGGGCTTTCCGAGTACGACGTAGCATGGCGGCGGTGCCGGAATCATTTCTAACTGTTCACCACGACCTCGAGCAATGGCTGTCCCACCGATGACACAAAATGAAACGTCAGACCCGATCTCCGCACCGAGCTCTGCTAGCTCTTCTAATGACAAGTTTAACGAGAATAACTCGTTCATTCCACGAAGTGTCGCCGCTGCATCACTCGAGCCACCAGCAAGCCCAGCTGCCACTGGAATTTGTTTATCGAGTACAATCTCCACACCTTGTTGAATATTAAAACGTTCCCGCAACAACTCTGCTGCACGATATGCCAAGTTCCGATGATCATTCGGCACATAGGCGTGCTCTGATTGAATCCGAATCTCATCCGAATCTAAAATCGTCAACTCTAAGCGGTCTGCTAAATCGACTGTCGTCATTACCATTTCTACTTCATGATAGCCGTCCGGACGCTTTCCGAGGACATCGAGCGTCAAATTAATTTTTGCCGGCGCTTTCACACTGATCGTGCGCATCACGTTCACCCTTCCCATTTGTCTCCTGTTCGACATTGTACCGTAAACAGGCGCACAAAAAAAGAAGCAGCTGCCAATGCATCCGCCCCTCATTTATAAATCAATTGCCGAATTCAATTTTAACTGTATCCGTTAGGACATCAGCGTAGCTATACGAGACACGTTCCACATTATGCAGGTCTTCATCCAATTTCACAACGAACACCGCAGGATATGTCTCAACGAGCGTTCCAAACCGAGTAACGACTTTCTTACGACCGCCGTTTGCTTTCAACGTCAATCGTTCACCAACATGCGATTCGAGTTTCTGTCTGATTTCTTGTAACGTCTTTGGCATACGCTTCACCTCACTGTTACAAGTATAGCATAATTGAATATGAAAATAAAGTTTAATATTATAACGACTCGTTTTAAGGTCGTCAACTATTTTTAAGTGGTAAAATTGTGTCAGACAATCGTGCGAATTCTTCTAGGCTTAACGTCTCTCCCCGACGTTTCGGATCGATTCCTGCCTCATGAAGCGCGCGTTCAAGTTCGACTTTGTGTTCTTTTCCAATATAGTTTGTTAAGTTGTTCAGAATGGTTTTACGGCGTTGTGCGAAGCTTGCGCGTGCGATATCAAAGAAAAAGGCTTCGTCTTTCACCTGCACCGCCGGCTCTTTGCGCATACGGAGTGTAATGACTGCCGAATCGACGTTCGGCGCCGGAATAAACACGTTCTTTGGAACGACAAAACTGACTTCTGCCTCTGCGTAATACTGAATCGCAATCGATAGCGAACCGTATGCCTTCGTCCCGGGTTTCGCCCCAATCCGTTCTGCCACTTCTTTTTGAATCATCATCACGAGCGAGCGGAATTTCACACCACTTTCAAGCAATCGCATGATAATCGGTGTGGTGACATAGTATGGTAAGTTGGCAACAACCGAGATATCTTCAATGCCTTCTTTCAAAAATTCCTGTTCCACAATCTCGCGTAAATTTAATTCTAAAGCATCTCCATGGATGACTTTCACGTGAGGATACGGAGACATCGTATCCTCCAGAATCGGTAAGAGACGCTGATCGATTTCAAGCGCCACGACTTTCTTGGCACGCTTGGCCGATTGCTCAGTCAACGAACCGATCCCTGGTCCGATTTCGAGGACACCACTCGACTCACTGAGTTCCGCCGCACCGACAATCTTACTTAAAATATTTAAATCGATTAAAAAGTTTTGACCGAGCGATTTTTTAAATGAAAAACCATGTCGCTCCAAAATGGCTTTCGTTCGTTGGATTGTTGCAATATCTTTCAACCCTGTTCCTCCTCTAATTGAGCAAGTGCTTGCTCCCACTCTTCGACTGTGACGCCGAGCGCCTCGACTCGTTTCACGAATTGTTTCGCATTCGGCTCACCGATTCGAAGCAATACACCGAGTCGCTTTCGACGTTTCGCTGCCGCTTCTCCACCGATCAAATCCGCGTCCAACACCATTTTCCGCGTGACAATCGGCTGGTTTGTTTCAATACGTGGTTCAAATACGGCGCGTAAGACACGGCGAAGCGACTCCGGGGTCGCATGTTCCACTCCGATTTTCCCACGTTTCCCTTTTGCCTCAGCACGTGGCAGATGGGCATGCTTACACCCTTTGACCCGCTCTTCGACGATTGCTCGAATACGGTCTCCTGGATAATCCGGATCGGTCAAAATGATGACCCCACGCTTCTCTTGCGCACGGCGAATTCGTTCAATCGTCTGATTGGATACGGCAGAGCCGTTCGTTTCAATCGTATCGACCTCAAACACTTCCTGAAGTCGCGCCGTATCGTCACGACCTTCTACGACGATAATTTCTTGTATTTTCTCACGCATTGTCTGTTCCTTCTTTCTCTTCTTCCTGCTTTGGAATGACCCAAATGGTAAGCGGCTTGCGACCAAACGTCACGGCCTCCTCCTTTTTATCCATCATGATGTCGATTTTTTGACCTTTGATCGCACTTCCCGTATCTAGCGCAATCGCCATGCCGATTCCTTCCACATACACGCGGGTACCGAGAGGAATGATGGCAGGGTCGACGGCGATGATGCGCATGCCCTCAAAGAGAATCGTATCCGTCACATCATAACCGCTTCTTGTCAGCACTCGTCCGTCATACGTCACCGTGTCTTCTGGATTGTTCGTATAAGCTGTTGCTTCCACGAGTAACTGTTTCGCGGATGAGAAATCTAACACATCGTCCGTTTTCGGCGGCTCTGCTATCTCGACTTCAGCTTCCGGGATGAATGGGCTCGATTCGTCCGCTGTCGTAGGCTCTGTAACGGGCTCTGTGACCTTTTTCGTCCCGACTTTGATGATCTGTGGCATTGCTTTACGTAACGTCTCGACTTCCGTTTTCGTACGATTTGTAATTGTACCATTTTCCACAGTAAGTGCATACCTTGTCCGTTCGAGTCCAGGAACTCCGACTTGCACGGTTTGCTTCACACCTTCTTCGAGCGTGTCATCCTCTTCCTCAACCATATCGTACGGAATCAATTGACTCTCGTATTGAACGACGTCACGATTCGTATTGACCGTGATCGTCAGGCCATCCCGTATCGGTGTCGATGCGTCTGGTAGCACTGTGTCACGTTCTGTCACGTCAACATTCGCTTCTCTTAATAATTGCGCTACATCCGTTGCCATCGTATAGATGGTCGACGCATCTTGCCCGACGATTAAATTGACGGCAACAACCGGCTGGTAGCGAATTGTCATCCCATTCGTGACGGCAGTACGCACAGACGGATAAACCGTATCTCCGTCCCGTACAGTCACCCCGTACCGCAATAAGACGTCCGCTACGGTCCGCTCTCTCGTTTGAATGACTTCTGTTTGTCCGTATCCGATTTGAAGCGAAACCTCATGTGAACGTTCGATTCGTATGAGTCGATCTTCCGGAACGTCCTCACTCAATGCCGGAGTAACGTAATCCGTTTCGTCTAATGTGATATTCAATTCCTCGAGTACCTCGAGGACGGAATCAGCCCGTGTCTCATGCTCGATTACCACGCCATCATCGATGACCTTGATCGGTTCAGGTTGCAACATGACGTATGCGACAGACGCAGTCACAATCACGCCTATACTGGCGAATACACGCTTGATCATGGGAGGCGGAACAGTTTCTTCGCGTTGACCGTCGTCGCTTCTGCCAACTCCTCATACGAGATGTCTCGAAGTGACGCGATTTCTTCCGCAACGTACTTCACATAGGCCGGTTCGTTTCGTTTTCCGCGGAACGGAGTCGGCGTCAAGTATGGGCAGTCCGTTTCGACAAGAAGACGATCTAACGGTACTTCTTGTGCGACTAACTTTGGAACTTTCGCATTTTTAAACGTAACCGGTCCTCCTAAAGAAATATAGAAGTTCAAGTCTAGGCAACGAGGGAGAAGTTCTACTGACATGCTGTAACTATGGAACACCCCACCGACTTCCTCCGCATGTTCTTCTTCCAAAATATCGAGCACGTCTGCCGTTGCTTCGCGGTTATGGATGACGATTGGCATATTTGTCCGTTTCGCGATGGCAATCTGTTGACGGAATAGGCGCTGTTGTACATCTTTCGGTGACTTATCCCAATGATAGTCGAGACCGATTTCACCGAGTGCCATCACTTTTGGGTGACTCATGAGTGTCTCGATCCGTTCTAAATCCGCATCCGTACAGTCGATCGCATCGACCGGGTGCCATCCGACGATGGCATAGATGTCTTCATGTGTTTCGGCTAGCTCGATGGCTCGGTCGATGGTCGGCGTATCAAATCCGACGACGAGTAGCGGAGAAACGCCGGCTTCTCTTGCCCGTTCAATCGTCTCCTCCACATCTTCATTGAACTGCTCCGCATTAATGTGCGTGTGTGTATCAATCAACATCTTGGTTCCTCCTTAGAAAAAGAGAGGGAGACCGTGGTCTCCCCCATTTCATTATTTGACGATGGCACCGTTCGGCATCTGATCAGAGACTGTCGCGAGTTCTAGCTTCCCATCACGGTCCGCAGCTAAAATCATCCCTTGTGACAATTCTCCACGAAGCTTGACTGGTTTCAAGTTTGCGACAACGATCACTTTCTTGCCAACTAAATCTTCAGGGGCATACCATTCAGCAATACCTGACACGATTTGACGCGTCTCTTTCCCGAGATCGACTTGAAGTTTCAACAGTTTTTTCGCTTTTTTGATTTTATCGGCTTCCACGATTTGACCGACACGGAATTCGACCTGATCAAAGACATCAATCGTGATTTCAGGACGAACGTCTTCATCGACTTCTTCTGTCGATGTCTCCGTTTCCTCAATCCGCGCTTTCGACGCTTGACGCATCATTTCTTGGATCGCATCCACTTCTTCCTTCACGTCACGACGCGGGAAGATTGGTGTCCCGTCTGTTACGACAGCGTTATTGAAGTCGGCAAACGTCTCTAGCGCTTCCCAAGACATGTCTTCCCCTTCGAGTCCGAGCTGACGGAACATTTCTTTCGGTGCACGTGTCATGAACGGTTGAATCATGATGGCAACGTGACGAAGTACGCCCGCGAGGTGTGTCATGACAGAAGCGAGTTCTTCGCGCTTCGATTCATCTTTCACGAGTACCCATGGCTGTGTCTCATCAATATATTTATTCGCACGGCTGACGAGCTGCCAGATGTTTGTGAGGGCGACCGAAAACTCCATGTGCTCCATAGCTTCTTCTGTTTTACGAGTCGTTTCTTTCACCATGCTCAATAACGCGTCATCAAACGCTGTGACATTTCCGTTGTACGCCGGAATGTTCCCATCGAAATACTTTTTAATCATCGCAATCGTACGATTCAATAAGTTTCCGAGATCGTTCGCTAAATCAAAGTTCAAGCGATCGACGAACGCTTCCGGTGTGAACGTACCGTCTGCTCCGAATGGTACTTCACGAAGAAGATAGTAACGAACAGAATCAAGTCCATAGCGGTCAATCAACGGAATCGGATCTACCACGTTTCCTTTTGATTTCGACATCTTCCCGTCCTTCATGAGCAACCAACCATGCGCAAACACCTGTTTTGGTAATGGAAGGTCAAGCGCCATTAAGAGGGCTGGCCAAATAATCGTGTGGAAACGAACGATTTCCTTTCCGACTAAATGGACATCTGCCGGCCAATAGCGATTGAAGAGCTCGTCGTTGTCTGTCCCGTACCCGAGTGACGAGATATAGTTCGTGAGCGCGTCGACCCATACGTAAACGACGTGTTTTGGGTTCGATGGGACTTGTACGCCCCAATCAAACGTCGTACGTGATACCGCTAAATCTTGAAGACCTGGCTTCAAGAAGTTATTGATCATCTCTGTCTTACGAGATTCTGGCAAGATAAAATCAGGATGTGACTCGAAATATTCAATCAAGCGATCCGCATATTTGCTGAGACGGAAGAAATAGCACTCTTCGCGCACAAGCTCGACCGGATGTCCGCTGTCAGGACTTTTTCCATCGACAAGCTGGGACTCTGTATAGTACGTCTCATCTGGTACAGAATACCATCCTTCGTATTCACCAAGATAAATGTCTCCATTTTTAAGTAACGTTTCAAAGACGTGTTCGACAACCTTCTTATGACGGTCTTCTGTCGTACGGATGTAATCATCGTATGAAATCTCAAGACGGTCCCATAAGACTTTGATTTCTTCGACAACTTCATCGACGAAGGCTTGTGGCGTCACGCCTGCTTCTTTCGCCTTTTCTTGAATCTTTTGACCATGCTCATCCGTTCCCGTCAAATAGCGGACGTCAAATCCTTTTAAACGTTTGTAGCGAGCAACCGCATCACCTGCTACCGTGGTATATGCGTGTCCGATATGCAATTTTGCACTCGGATAATAAATTGGGGTTGTAATATAAAAAGTCGGCTTCGCCATGATTTATTCTCCATCCTTTCGACATATGCAATTCTCATTATACACGGTTCGACAAAAGAATTTCCAAACCTAATTGTTTGGAATTATTTTGCGTTTAGTTCGTCATAAATGTTCCAAAAATACCCTTTCTTTGTTTCAAGTTCAAACTATCGGGGAAATTTAGGTATATATCGCTCTTGATTCGACAAATTTCGAAAAATTGCTTTTCCAGATAGTAAGCAGTTGACTGCAATTGGAAAGTTTAGTATGCTTTTTGCTGTAGTCACATTGTCGAATTTTGACGATTCATGTCACCACGAGATTTCGACACCATTGGAGGAGGAAACACAAATGAAATCTACAGGTATTGTTCGTAAGGTTGATGAGCTTGGTCGTGTCGTTATTCCAATCGAATTGCGCCGTACACTTGGGATCGCAGAAAAAGATGCTCTCGAGATTTACGTCGACAACGATCAAATCGTTTTGAAAAAATATAAGCCAAACATGACTTGCCAAGTTACAGGTGAAGTATCAGACGATAACTTCAAATTGGCAGACGGCAAACTCATCTTGTCACCAGAAGGTGCACAACGTGTTCTCGTTGAATTGAAGAACATGCTCGAAAACTACTACAGCGAAGAGTAAGCAAGGATTTCCTTGCTTACTCTTTTTTGTGCAGTTGATGATACGCATCATATACATCGTTTCGTGATTCACCACGGTCTTTTGCGGTCTGCTTAATGGCCGCGTTCGGCTTCAGTCCCTCTTCTATATAATGAACAACATGTTCATAGACAGAGAGCGCTTCCCACCACATTGTCGTAGGTGCCGCTTCTGTCGCACCGCTCACAAGAACGACGAACTCTCCGCGTACTTCACCTTCGCACCACTGTAACGCTTCATCGACTGATCCTCTCAAAAACTCTTCGAACGTTTTGGTTAACTCTCTACCTAATACGAGCTGACGGTTACCAAACACTTGTCGAATCGCCGTTAACATTTCCTTCAATCGATGAGGGGCTTCATAAAAAACAATCGTGCCCGGCTCATATTGAATCGATTCGAGGACATCGACGCGATCTTTCTTTTTACGTGGCAAAAAACCGTAATAGAGGAAACGTTCTGTCGGAAGACCTGAAGCAACCAACGCTGTAAGTGCTGCATTGGCACCTGGTAAGACGACTACCGGAATGTTTGCCTCGATGGCTAACCGTACGAGATCACTCCCCGGATCTGAAATACCAGGCATTCCAGCATCCGAAACAACCGCAACCGACTTTCCAGCCAAAAGATCTTCAATCAGTCTCGGTCCACTTACTTCTTTGTTGTGTTCATGATAGCTAATCAGTTTTGTTGGAATTTCAAAGTGGCGACAAAGCTTCATCGTTTGGCGAGTGTCTTCCGCTGCGATTAAATCCACTTCTTGAAGCGTTCGCACCGCTCGATATGTCATATCTTCCAAATTGCCGATTGGCGTTGGTACGACATACAACGTTGGTTGTTCAGTTTGATAACTCTTCTGTGAATTCATTAGTCGTCCCCTCCATCAACTTCTCTTTTTGCGCGCGGGTCAATTGTTTAATGGACCATTCGTACTGCATGGCCTCCCGTTTCGTATCGAACGATTGCACATACCGAAGTCGTACGGGAAGGCGAGCTTTCGTATACTTCGCCCCTTTCCCGGCATTATGTGCAATGATTCTCTTTTCCACATTCGTTGTATAGCCTGTATAATACGTCCCGTCCTGACATTCCACGATATACGTATAATGTTTAGGCATCGAGAATGGCTCGCATCGCTTCCGTATACGTATCGTCTTCTTCATATACAACAAATGGTGGTAAAATTTTAAGACCTGCTTTTCCATCTTTCGATCCCTCGATTAATAACGTATTCGCTTCGCGTCCAGCTTTCGGATATACGAGCTGCATTCGCTTCGGTTCAATTCGGTAGGTACGCATCAATGTCAGGATGTCGAGTAAACGTTCTGGCCGATGCACGAACGCCACTTTCCCTCCTGGTTTGACGAGTTGGCTAGCCGTTTTAATACAATCTTCTAGCGTGCACAACACCTCATGGCGTGCAATGGTATGGTGTTCGTTTTGATTCCGCAATGACGTTTCATTTGCTAGAAAATACGGAGGATTACACGTGACCACATCATAACGAGCGTGCCCGAGTTGTGCCGCTGCCGCTTTGACGTCCCCCTCTACAACTTGAATGCGATTCTCGAGGCGATTGACCGCCATGCTTCGATTCGCCATATCGACGAGTTTCGATTGAATCTCTACACCTGTAATCGTTCCTTTTGTACGATACGACAAGAAAAGTGGGATTGCTCCCGTACCGGCGCACAAATCGACCAATTGCCCTTTTTGAATCGGTACCCATACAAACTCCGCTAGTAGTACCGCATCTAATGAAAACGAGAACACATCGTCACTTTGAATAATCTTGCCAGGGCGTCCAAGCAAATCATCGAGGCGCTCTCCATCCTTTACCGTTACCATTGTTTCCTCCTTCTATAAAAGAAAGGCGACGGATAGGGAATCCCTATCTATCGCCCCGTATTAATGTTTATTGAGCATCGACAAACAGAAGAGACAATCCCCATCTTTTCGTACCTGTCCATAATGGAGGTTACAAATATGGAATCCTTCTTGATACAGCGCAGCCAAATTGTTCTGCCCTTTTCCAGACAATGCGATTTGTGAATCACCATTTGTCGTATCAACTTCTGCCAATTGTTCGACTTTTTCGCGCAAGTGATGATTCTCTAGATACATATGCTGATTCTCTTCAAGCAAATAGGCGAGCTGTTCTTTTAATACGCCTAAGTGCTCCGTTAAGAGTTGCATCTGTTGCTCGATCGCATCTACACGCATCATCACTTCTTTTTTGTCCATTCTTTCCACTGCTCAGCACCCCATCACTGTTTTGACGGTTTTCGTTTAATCGCACCCACTTCAACAAGTTCATCAATCGTATATGTGACGACACGCGTCCGATCGTGAAGTTCAACTTGAATAAGTTGGTCCAAAATGTTGAGACCGATTACACGACCATCACCTTCTGGAATTTTGATTCGCTTGCCGACGTCTGGTAAATCGCGTTTTAATTCTTCGTATGTGTCATTCTCATATTTTAAACAGCACATCAAACGACCACACACTCCAGAAATTTTATTCGGATTTAACGAAAGATTCTGGTCTTTGGCCATTTTGATGGAAACTGGTTCAAACTCCCCAAGAAATGACGAACAACAAAGAACTCGACCACATGGTCCAATCCCACTTAGTAGCTTCGCTTCGTCACGAACACCGATTTGTCGGAGTTCGATCCGTGTCCGAAACACGCTAGCCAAGTCCTTTACCAATTCTCGAAAGTCGACGCGACCCTCGGCAGTAAAATAAAAAATCACTTTATTGCGATCAAATGTATACTCAACATCGACTAACTTCATGTCTAATTGATGTTCTCGAATTTTTTCTTCACAGACGGCGTGAGCATCAACGGCTGCCAGTCGATTATCGTGTACGATATCCGCATCCTTTTGGTCCGCGACGCGAAGGATTGTCTTCAACGGCATGACGACTTCATCTTCGCCGAGCTTTTTATCGACTTGGACGACTTCGCCATACTCAATGCCACGTACCGTTTCAACGATGACATGTTCCCCACGTTTAAGCGTTGCATCGCCTGGTGAAAAGTAATAGATTTTTCCCGCTTCTTTAAAGCGGACTCCAACTACTTCAAGCACGCGCTTCTATCCTTTCTGCAAATCGAACGAAAGTCGTTCGAAAGTTAATTGAGGATTGACGTTTGCCTCGAGACGTCGAATTGCCGCATGCACACTTTCAATTGCATGTGTGAGTTTAGAGACAGATCGATTCTGAATAAATGCGTTATATAAAGCCGCCTCGTTCTTAAATAGCTTTGGAGTATACGTATCTCGCACTTTGAGATGAAGTGCCTCCTCTAACCAATGTTCGAATAATTCGAGGCCAACTCGTAACTCATTTCGTCCTCTGAAATGTCCTAACCATTTTTCCTGGGCGAACAAGAGCAACTCTTGAGGTCGTTTCGTCAATACTTCAATTAATTGTACCACTAGCCCATACGCCTGTACAAACCACTCCTGCTCAACTGCTTCTTTCGCATCATCCCATTTTGGATAAACGGTTAAAGCAAGGTAAGCCAAATCGTACGTACACGACAATTCTTCTGACATCGTTTGTGCTAACTTCGCACGGTCAATCGGGCGAAAAGCAAGTTGTTGAGCTCGCGAACGAATCGTCGGAAGAAGTAACTGTGGTTGTGTCGTCACCAAAATAGCAAGTTTTCCCACACCCGGTTCTTCAAAGAACTTCAATAAACTATTTGCCGCTTGAGTCGTCATCTTATGAGCTTGATGGATGACATACACTTGGCGATCTCCTTCAGCACCTCGTAACGATAGGTCGCTGAGTAATTGTTGAATCTGTTCTTTTTTAATGCTAGCTCCGTCCGGCTCCACTTCGATGTAGTCAACAATGTTTTTTGAATCCATGCGTCGACAATTTCGACACACTCCACACGGTTCTGCTCCTTGTGGGGATTCACAAAACAAGGCTTTCGCAAACAATGTGGCTGTTTCAATTAAGTATGGTTCATAATCGCCCGAAAAGATGTACGCATGCCCAACTTTATTCGAAATGATTGAATTTTGAATGATTCGAGCAACAACTGTTTGCGACTCATTTAATTCCTGAAAACGCATATGCCCAACTCCCATTAAAACTGATGGAATCCTTCAATCGGCAAGACGAATACAGTCGCACCTCCAACTTGTACTTCGACTGGGTAAGGAATATACGAATCAGCATGTCCTCCCATTGGAGAGATTGGCGTAATCATTTGATCGCGACTCGAACAGTTCGATTGAATCACATCCATTAAATCATCGAGGCGTTCCTGTGGAATACCCATCATAAACGTTGTATTCCCCTCTTTTAAAAATCCGCCTGTTGTAGCTAATTTCGTTGCACGAAAATCTTGTTCGACCAATGCATCAGACAAACGTGCGCTATCCTTATCATGTACAATTGCAATTACCATTTTCATCATTGTTGTACGCCTCCTTGTTGTAATCGTTCTATTGTATAATCGAGGACCTCATCTTGAATACATTCAATCGATTGATCGGCATCAATTCGGATGATTCGTTCTGGGTACTGTTTGAGTAACGTTTGAAATCCTTCGTAAACACGCTCATGGAACGCTTGATCACGACTTTCAATCCGATCGAGTTGCCCTCGATCTTTCATTCGTGCACTCGCTCTTTCAGGGCTCAAGTCAAACAAAAAAGTCAAATCCGGTGTCAAACCGTTCGTTGCCCATTCATTCAGCGACTGGATTTGATCAAGGTCATATTGTAAACCGTATCCTTGATAAGCGATAGATGCATCGATGAAGCGATCACAAAGAACAATTGCTCCTCGCTCCAATGCCGGACGAATCACTTGTTCCACATTCTGTGCTCGTGAAGCAGCATAAAGCATCATTTCCACTCGTGGCGTCATCTCATGATGATCCGGGGATAATAAGACTTCGCGGATTTGATTGCCCACAGTTGTTCCTCCGGGTTCACGGGTTACAACGATGTCATATCCTTTTTGTTTTAGACTCTCGACTAATAGTTGAAGTTGCGTAGACTTACCTGATCCATCTGGTCCTTCAACCGTTATAAACATTCCGCTCACTTTTTAAAACTCCTCTACAATAACATCAATTTGCTCTATCATAACATGCTTACTTGTTTGAAGCTTCCTCCCTAAAGAAATCCATTCCATGAGCACTCGTATTTTTTCCTCAGTAATCCGTTCTCCTTTTAGAATCCATGGAATCCCTGGTGGATATGGAATCACCGTTTCTGCTGAAACAAATCCGATTGCTTGTTTGAAAGATAAACGTTGCACTTGTTCATTCCCTACTAACGTATAAAGTTCAGATACACGTTCTGTTTGAGGGAAGGGAAAAATCGTTTCATCCTCATCAATGATTGGGACATGTGTAGCTGCCTTTTTAATCAATTTAATCCAATGCTCAATTTCCTGCTTTGTTATTTCCCTTAATGGCAAACAGAATAACACATGATCCACTGCAGCTAATTCAATATCGATTCCGATTGATGCAAGATGTTCACTAAAGACTAATCCATTTTTCGGATACGTCATGATCGTTACTTTCGTAAAATCGTCCCCCACTTTGACAGTAAAACCTGCACGCTTCAGCTCAAGTACAAAATGAGCATGACTCTTTTGAATAGAAGACCATGCTTCGTCCGTTAGACTTTCTAAATAGGACCGTGCATAGTCCAATGAAGCCATAATAAGATAAGAAGGACTTGATGTCTGAAATGCAGATAATGCATGCTTTAACCGAATTTCATCGATGTCTTCTTTATAGTGAATCCAAGCTCCCATCGTCAATGCAGGTAGCGTTTTATGTGCAGACTGTACAACTGCACTCGCTCCCTCAAAAATCGCAGAACGCTGAAGCAATTTAGGATGAATTAAATGGGCACCATGTGCTTCATCGACGAGTAATGGAATCTCAAGTGAAGACAAATAATTTGAAATCGCACGAATATCGGCCATGTCTCCATAGTACGTAGGAGACGTTAACATGACGGCTCGTCCTCCCGGGAATTCTTGAACAGCCTGTTCAATCGTTTCTAATGTCACCACGGTTGGAATTCCTGTACCACGTTCAATTGTAGGTGTTAATAGGATTGGTTTTAACCCTAACCATTCAATTGCGTTCCAGACCGACTTATGTGAGTTTCGTTGAACGTATACTCGCTCACCACGTTTTACAGTTGCCGCAAGCATGCTCCAATTTCCAACAGTTGAACCATTGACGAGCCACTTACTTTTACTTTCATACAGTTCACCCAATGCTTTTTCTGCTTGATCGATAATCCCAGAAGCGTCATGTAAATCATCTAAATGTGCTAGTTCTGTCAGGTCATATGGCATCACCTTGGCAAATGCACTCGGTAACGTATGATCATTCACGGTACCATTATGATGTCCGGGGACGTGAAAGGATACGCGATGTTCACTTACATGCTGTTCTAGAGTCTCTAGAAATGTAAAAGGATTTTTCCGAGAAGGAGCCATCTGTTATTCCTCCTTAACTATTGACTATGAAAAAAAGACGATCAAGCATATGCTTGATCGTCTACTGCGTTGTTGCCTGGCAACGTCCTATCCTCACAGGGGG
>NZ_JAPEHX010000039.1:0-28580 GCF_028823655.1 Exiguobacterium sp. B2(2022)
CCGCCTGCGTTCGATTTCCCGCGACGTTCGGTCAACAATCCCTCTGTGCCATGGGTTTGATAGGTTTTGCGCCAGCGTTCCAAGGCAGACTTCGCCTTCACACGCCCGATCACCGTCAGGTCGAAACCGGCCTCCTCGAAGATTTGGGAAGGACCCTTCCCTTCCTGATTCTCAAGGACGGCCCGCACCTTAAAGTCGCCCGTGTACTGGATCGACCGGTCCGAGACCGACGCGACGTTCGGATTTAACTCAAGCTGCCTGATCTGATGTTCGTTGAAGATGATTTTACTCATGGATACGTTCCCCCGTCTGAATGAATAGATTCATTATATCGATTCGATCGCACGCAAAAAACCCTGAATGAGCACTTTTTATCAAGTGTCTATCATTCAGGGTTCAGTTCATCAGTCTGAAACACTCCTTTTTCTATTCGATCGTTTCATGTTCAGGTTTAATGCGCACTAGTAAAAAGGTGAGTATGACGATGATTGCAATCAATAAGAATGTGATGGTAAACAGTACTTGAGTTAAGAATGAGACTTGATTTTCTGCTGCAATCAACTCTTTCTGAATATCTTTATACTGCATCTGTTTAAGCGACCGTAAATCTTCTAGGATAGTCTGTCGCAGTTGCGTCATCGTCTCGGCTACTGCTGTTGCTTTAACAAGGTCACCTTCTTCATAGATGACAAGTACACGATCGGCTTCTTTTTCCCATATGGCATCTCGCTCGAGTAAATCGAGGACGGAACTCGGTGTGTCCGGGTCATCGATGACGGACTGTTTCAATGCCCTAGCTTGCCGAGACATGCTATAGTACATCTCTAAAAAATGTCGATCTTCGTAGGCGAGTAAACCACGAATCGCGTTTGCGCGTTCAATATTATAATACATGATATCTTCAATTGCCTCATAAGAGCCGAGTTGTTCATCTTGTATGATTTCTAGCCGCTCATTCGTCTCTCTCAATTGAAAAATAAAAATACCGATGATCGAGATAGATAGCACGGATAGACTGATCCATAGTAAAATCCACTTTCGTTGTGACATCGTGACCCTCCTTTCTACTCCATCGTACATGATTTTGGAAAAATCGACAGAAAATATTTTTTTGAAAAAGGAAAAAACGGGTAAATGTATAATCAATTAGTGTAAGAACTTTATACAACAGAAGACCATTAGAAGCTTAAGGAGAGTCAATATGTCAGAGAATTCATCATTACACAAGTTGTACCAGGTGTTACAAGATCAGCGTACGAACCTTACATACGAGATTCCGAGTCTATGGAATCGCATGCGTTTTCCTTCTGAACCGATTCGTGACGGGGTCGAGCGTGTAAATCCGTATGATTTTTTAGTAGAAACAATAGAGAAAGCGATTCTTCCATATGCGGTAGAAAATCGAGCATATCATACGTCCATCGCGAGTGCAGATGGTCATTTACAGACGGGTGGCGATTGGATTAAGCGTGCCTCTGTCTATTCGATGCAAGTTCGTACATCGACTTCCTGGGATCATGATGGATCGGGTTATGTGGAGATGCAGAACTCACTAGGGATGAAAGACACAGGCACATTTGTGAAAACGCTTGCACTCATTCCACATCTCCTTTATATGGGGATTGATACCCTGTTCCTGTTACCGATTTCTCAGCATAGCCATAAAAACAAGAAAGGTGAATTTGGCTCTCCTTATGCCGTTCAAGATTTCTTTGCCATTGATGAAGAGTTAAAGGAAACGTTGACAGGTGATGCAATGACTGTTGAAGAAGAGTTTTCTGCATTTGTGGAAGCTTGTCACATGGTAGGGATTCGTGTCGTCATCGATGTCATCCCTCGGACATGTGCACGAGACAACCGACTCATTCTTGAAAATCCGGAGTGGTTCTACTGGATTCCGCTGGCCGAAGTCGATTATTATCATCCGCCATCTGTGCCGGGGATTGGAGAGAATGTAAAACCAGAATTTGCTTTCTTACCAATGGTGTACAACTCAGAAGATGTCTGGCAACACTTAAGACGGTTCTCGATGGCTCCGAACTTACTTGATGCTGAAAAATGGGAGCGGGTACGTGCTTTCTTGATCGAACATCCAGAAGAAAACGTCCTCGCAACGATTGAACGAGAGTTCGGATTGACGACAGCGCCTGCCTTTTCAGACTGTATCAACGATCCACAACCACCTTGGTCGGACGTGACTTACTTCCGTCTCTTCTTAGACCATCCGCTTGCGGCGGCACCTTATGTGAACGATGCGAATATCGCTCCTTATATTCTGTTTGATTCAATCAAGTCCAATCAATTCCGAGGAAATGTCATCAACGAACCACTCTGGGAGATGCTCGCTGATATCATTCCACACTATCAACGCGAATATGGCATTGATGGCGCACGAATCGACATGGGACATGCACTTCCTGTCGATTTGGCACAGCGCATTCTAGCAAAACCACGTTCACTCGATTCGAACTTTAGCTTTATTGCGGAAGAATTGATTGAAGCAGGAGCTTGGGCGGCGAAAGATGCCGGTTATAACATGATCATCGGATATGGTTTTTATAAAGAACCTCGATTCGACACGCATGAAACCCATCAATTCTTATACGACTCACGCTTTTTACCACTTCCAGTATTCGCAGCAGGGGAAACAGCGGATACACGTCGACTGGCGACGCGAGAAGGGGGACGACAAGCAAGTCGGTTGTTGACAGTCTTGAACGGTTTTATGCCGAATGGTGTCCCGATGACAAACTCTGGACTTGAATTATATGAAACGCAGCCGATGAATACCGGACTCGATTGCCGTCCTGAAGAAGCGTATCAACTCTTCCCGACCGACCCGTATTTCGGAAAACTCGCATTCTTTGATGCGTATCAGTTCCATTGGGATCATCCGGAGCGAGATGAGATGATTGAAGTGATGCATCAAGTGGCAGAGATTCGTCGTCGTTGGCTTGATGTACTCGTTGATCCGAACCATTTTGAACCACTTATTTTAGACGAGCCATTTGCACCGTTTATCGGGTTCGCGTGGTTACGTCCGGAGACGAACGATACGTTGCTCGTTGTAGCGAACACAAATATGTGGGAGTCGTTACGAGGCGTGGTTTCCCTTGATGGTGTACGTCGCCGAAATTGGAACGCTAGTCGTTTTGCGGAGATGGTCTATTCACCAACTTCGTGGCCATATGCGGAACATGCGTTTGATGAACAATGGAATCTCCACGTCGATTTAAAACCTGGTGAAGTCAAAGTATATGAGATGAAATGAAAAAACGCCTTGAACCGATACATCATTCGGTTCAAGGCGTTGCGTGTTTCATGTAATAAATGACGAACTCATCAAGTGGCATCGGCTTTGCATAGCGTGCGTGTTTCATGTAATAAATGACGAACTCATCAAGTGGCATCGGCTTTGCATAGCGATAGCCTTGCATAGAGTCACATCCAATTTTACGAAGGAACGTCTCTTGATATTCAGTTTCTACACCTTCGGCGACGAGTGCCATACCAAGTTGTCGTGCCATGGCGACGATGGTCGTCGTGACCATCTGATATTCACGATTCTCTTCAAGTTGCATCGTGAATTCACGAGGGATTTTTAATTCATCGATTGGGTAACGAACGAGATAGGCAAGCGAACTATAACCTGTCCCAAAATCGTCAATCGAAAGTTTGATACCGAGAGACTTTAATTCTAGGATTCGATTCAAGACGCGATCGGAATGGTGAGCGGCGACCGTTTCGGTTAATTCAAAATTGAGTCGGGACGGATCAATTGGGAATCGCTCGAACAACATATTCAAATAATCAATTAAATGCTCATCAAACAATTGCCGAACGGACAAGTTGACCGAAAGCTTCGGCAAATGAATATCCCCTTGTTCGAATACGTGAATCAGTTGGAACGTCTCATGAATCATCCAGCGACCTAAATCATGGATATGACCGGTTTCTTCAGCAATCGGAATGAATTGACTCGGGGGAATGAACGTCCCGTTATGTTGCCAACGCATGAGCGCCTCCGCTCCGATGACTGCCTTCGTAGACGCATCGACTTGAGGTTGGAGGAAAAGTGAAATCTCTCCTTTTTCAAGTGCGGTATCAAGTCCTTCCATCAATACTTTCCGTTCTTCCTTGTCTTCCCGTAATTCTGGTTCGAACATGACGGTTTCGTCACGACCTTTGTCTTTTGCGCGATACATGGCGAGATCGGCGTTCGAGAGCAGGTGTTTCAATTTCTTACCATGCTCTGGGAAGCGGACGATTCCAATCGAGGCATGCACTTCAACCAGTGTCCCAGCCATATAATAAGGTGGGCGATAGACGAGACGCCGTAAGCGTTCTGTCAACATTTCATCATCACCGTGCTCGGCGACGACAATAAATTCATCACCACCGAGACGTCCGGCATATTCGTTTGGAAGGAGTGCGGTCCGCAGTCGTTTTTAATTTCTTTGAAGCCGTCTAAGTCAGAGAACATGAGCGTGAACGTGCGACCTTCTTCGATCAAACGTTCAATTTGCTCTTGTAGCGCGTAACGGTTGTGAAGCCCTGTCAGACTATCGAATTTGGCTTGGTATAAAATTTGTTCTTGCTGCTCGATCATTTGCGTGATGTCTTTCGCGATAGCGTAAATACCTTCGACTTCCCCGTCGATGATCATCGGAACATTGACGAGTTGCCAAACACGTGTCTCGCCTTCTTCGGTCATAATCCGTACATCAATCGTTCTCGGTCGACCGTTTGATAACTCTTGAAGAATAATCGTATACGGTGCACGATCTTTCGATTCGATGATGTCGAGGATATTTGACCCAAGTAACTTGTCCGTCGTCAATCCAAGAATCGAACTTCCTGCCTCATTGACCGACAACACTTCGCCGTGCAAATCGAATAAGAAAATTGGTTCTGAATGATAGGCGAAAAGCGAGCGGTATTGCTGTTCACGAATCTCGAGTTCATGCGCCTTTGTCGACACGGCCACTTCTAAATCTGTATTGACTGAATGAAGACGATGGCTGATGAGCGCGTTCTGTTTTGAAACGACGAACTGGCGAATGAGCAAGAGAAGCACGGCATTCGCAATCATCGAATCGGTTACAGACGTACCGAGAAGGCGGTCTGAAGCAAGTAAAAATAGCATGACGACGATACTGTACAGAATGTAATCCAAAATGGAATCGTAAGCAAGGGCGTCTTCCGATATATCCTCGACCCAATAACTGATGGAAATCATAAGGATACTACTGACTTGAACGAGATGAACTAGTTCATGTGTGATGCCTGAAAACACAAAGAGCGTGTTCGCGATTGAGGCGACCGTGAAGCTTAAAATTCCGACGAGTACAAGGATCCGGAATTGCTGTCCAGCCGAGACGACGCGATTTAAATACAAGAAGGATAGCATCATGTACAGGCTGATCAGGAGCATCTGCTCTTCAAAGCCACTCAACTGAGATACGAGTGACACGTCTTGTGTGGAATAAAACCATATATGTAGTGCACCAATCACAAAGAAACTAAATAAGGCGAACAAGTCAAACGTACGTAATTTCAACGTGCGAATCTCAATGGATTGAGTAATGACAATCAGAGCCATGATTAAGTAAAAGAAATTTTGTAAAAACAAGAGGTATTGAGTATTCGCACCTGTCGAATCATAGTGCATTAGTAAATAAAGTGCGAAGCACACATTTCCCGCAGTAATCAAAACATGAATAAATCTTCTCATCCCTCTATGTTTAAAAATTGCTACTCCACTAAATAAGATGGCTGCTCCTGAAATGACGAGATAATAGATGAGCAACGTGCTGTTTCGCAGATCATGAGGGGTCAAAAATAACAATAAAAGTCCGGTCAAAAACGTTCCGATGAGAATCGCCGGAACGTATTGGCGCAACGAGTGAACTGACAACTCATGCACCTCCTTCTTTATATATAGGGGTCTCTTATTTATTATCGGAACAGGTGATCGAAGATTACACAAAAAAATCGACAACAATACGAGATTGTTGTCGAACAGGTAAATATTAGAGTGTATACGAGTGTTCTTTGAAGTTCCCTACGATGGAATCGATTTCTGATACGGTGACAAATGCCTCAGAGTCAATCTCGGAAACAATCTGACGAAGTCGAGGGATTTCATTGTTCTGGACGACGACGTACAGCATTTTTTTCGAATCGTTCGAATATCCGCCTGTCGCATCCATGATGGTGACGCCACGTTTTAAGTTCTGCTTAATGACCAAGTTGATTTCATCCGCCTTCTGACAAATGATGAAACATTGCTTTTGAGCGGAGAAGAACTTGTGAATCGTGAGTAACGTGCGTGACCGGACAAAGCTTAACACAAGGGCATACATGACCGCTTTAATGTCAAAGACGATGAAGACCATTACATAAACGATGATATCTTGTGTCAAAAAGATTTTAGGTAACGACAAGTTTCGGTTGTTCATATAAATGACTTTCCCTAAAATATCGAGACCGCCGGTAGAAGCGCCTGCGAATAAGAGGAGAGCAAGTCCAAGACCCGAAACGATTCCGCTGAATACGGAAGCGACGAGCGGATCGTCAAGTGGAGTCGGCGGAATAAGGACAGGTAAACTATCGATCAAGATAGAAGAGAGCACGACAACAATTCCCGTCATCAAAATAAAGCGACGTCCCAAGTATTTTAACCCTAAGATGAAGAGTGGGATATTGAGCACGAGCTGGGTCATCCCGATTGGCGTTCCGAATAGTTCGTTCGTAATCAACGTGATTCCGACGATTCCCCCCGAACCGATTTCATTAGGTTTGAGCAGTAAACTGACAAAGACAGACTGAAGGATTGTCCCGGCAATGATGAACAGTACCGTTTCAAGGGCAACCCGTTTTCGAGATTTAGCATACATAGATAATGGCTAGGCCTTACGCCTCCTTTTGGTAAGTCTTCTGCTAGCGTACTGCTACTCGTTCCTCATTTCAAGTCACAATTCGTTATGGAATCGGTCGATATCACTCGCTAATTGTTCATGTACATAATCGATCACCTGAGCATCATCGAATAGTCCGAGCGGTACATCATCCGGAATCGCATCGAACGGTGAGACGAAATATAGAATTGCCGCGACAAGCTCTTCTTGTTTGTCAGGTTGCATTTCAAATTGATCATTGTATAGCGCGCGCAACATATTCAGCATTTGTTTCATTTGGAAGTAGAGCGTCAGTTCTTCTTCGCGCTCGATATTGCTGATTTCATTGGATGCCACGTCTACGGTCACTTTTGCGAGGGCGCGTTCACCTTGGACAAGTAGGTCGCCGAGTTGTTCTCGGTCGTGGATATCTTCTTTCGCTTGTTTCAAAAAGTGTGTGTAGGTTGATTTCCAATCTGCCATAGTAGATTCCTCCTTCATTCTTCATCTACTAATATGCCCGTTTTTGCGCATCGGTTGCAACTTTTCCTGAAATTTAAGAAAATAAAGATAACTGAAAAGGAGGAACGATACATATGTCTATGATTTCTATGCCGACAGAGGCAGATTTCGCACGCTATGCAGAGCTAGCTGTGAAAAAAGGTGTCAATATTCAACCAGGTCAACAGCTAGAGGTACGTGCCGATATCAGTCAGGCACCACTTGTCCGTCACGTGGTAAAAGCTGCGTATGCGGCAGGTGCGAAACAAGTATTCGTCAATTGGAGCGATGAGGAGACATCGAAGATTCGTTATTTCGATGCACCAGCAGACTCGTTCAAAGAGTTTCCAGATTGGCTAAAGGCTCGCTTTGAACAATTGGCTGAAGAGAAGACGGCATTCTTGTCCATCGTCAGTGATGACCCAGATGCCTTGAATGGTGTCGAATCGTCACGCATCTCGGATGCGAACCGTGCAGCCGGACAAGCACTTGCGAAATGGCGTCAATATGTGATGAGTGACAACGTGAGTTGGTCAATCGTTGCAGGTGCGTCAGAAGCGTGGGCTGAAAAAGTATTCCCGGGGCGTGAAGATGCGGTCGCAGCTTTATGGCAAGCGATTTTCGCAGCAACACGTATGGATCAAGAAGATGTGGTCGCGGCATGGGATACACATGATCAATCACTCCGTAGCCGCGCGAAGTTGCTGACAGAGAAGAAGTACGCGAAGTTGCACTACCAAGCACCAGGCACTGAACTTACAATCGGGCTTCCGAAAAAGCACGTCTTCCTTGGCGGTGGCGGTCCAAACGTCGATGGCATCGACTTTATCGCGAACATGCCGACAGAAGAAGTGTTCACGCTCGCGGATAAAGATTCTGTGGAAGGTCACGTGTCGAGCACGAAGCCACTCAGCTACAGCGGAAACTTGATTGACGAGTTCACGCTTTGGTTTGAAGGTGGGAAAGTCGTCAAGGCAGAAGCGAAAAAAGGACAAGCGGCTCTTGATGAGTTATTGAACATGGATGAGGGAGCACGCCGCATCGGTGAAGTGGCGCTCGTTCCAGATGATTCGCCAATCTCAAACTCAGGTCTTCTCTTCTATAACACGTTATTTGACGAGAATGCATCATGCCACTTGGCATTAGGTCGTGCCTACTCGACATGTCTCGAAGGTGGTCCTTCGATGTCGCAAGAAGAACTCGCGGCGAACGGCGCGAATGACTCGATGACACACGTTGACTTCATGATTGGGTCAGCTGAAATGAATATCGATGGTGAACGGGAAGACGGCACGCGCGAAGCAATCATGCGTGACGGCAACTGGGTCATCTAAACGAAAGAGCGAATTCCGTAAAAGGAATTCGGAATTCGCTCTTTTCATGTGACGTCGTACAAATAACGAAGAGCGTGAGGTAAACGGCGGCGCCAGGATGATTCGTGATGAATCGCATCCGGTTCCACTTCATATCGGAAAGCGATACCCTTTTTAGCGATGGCTTCAATCAGTTTTGCATTCGTGAACAAGTAATCCTTCGCTGTGATCGGTCCGCTCTCTTCATTCGTTCCAATGTCCATATACAGTTTTCCAAAGATATCGGTTTCCTGAATAGCCTGGATCAATGGATTCAGATTCGCCCATGCAGCGGTGGAGAGGGATCCGACTCTTTTGATGGAAGGATAGGTTGCCATCATATATAAAGAGATGACACCTCCCATCGAGCTCCCCATGACGCCGACATCTTCTGGATTTGTCGCATACTCTTTGTCGATTCGTGGTTTTAAGTCGTTCATAAGCCAATCTGTATACAAACGACCTTGACCACCAAGTGTTGGGCGCGTTTTCGCAAGTTCTGGTCCGATACGGCGATATAACATCTCATCTTCTTCATATGAATACTCGTCATAACGATCTAACCAGTTCGGAGCACTTGCAATGGCGACGACCATAAGTGGAAGCTGGAGTGTATCGATGCAGCGGTCAATTTCCCATCCTTCTCCATATGTAGCCGTGCTTCCTGAGAATACATTTTGCCCATCATGCATATAAAGGACAGGAAGTGGGGTGTCGGCATTGACCCAGTCTGGTCGAAACACGCGGACGATCCGTTTTTGACCACGGACCTTCTCCGTTGGAATCGATACGTTCAATTGATCAATCATTCTTCATCACCTCTTTCACCTTGTATTGTGGAGAATCATGAGCGAAAAGACAAACACAAATCTTGACTACCTACCGTTCGTTAGGTAAAGTGAGGAGGAAGGAGAGTGAGACGCGTGAATACAAAAGAGAAAATTATGCAATCCGCTCGGACACGGTTTGCCCGTGAAGGATATGAAGGATTATCACTTGCGGCGGTTGCCGAAGACGTTGGCATCCGAAAGGCTTCTTTGTATGCTCACATCGATGGGAAAGAACAATTGTTTAAGCAAGTCGTGACCGATATGGCGAATCGTTATGAAGAAGCATGGCGACAGACATGTGAGGATACCGAGGAACGACCACCTTTAGAACGGATTGAGTCGATCGTTCGGATGCTCACGTCATTCTTTAGCGATCACGAGACGTGGATGTTGACGAAACGGATGCTCCTCGTACCACCCCCAGAATTTCGGGACTATATTGAAGAAGTCATCGGAAAGGTAGAGACGGAGTTAAAGCGGTTTGAAAAAGAACAGTTTCGTCTCGCGATGGAGCGTGGAGACTTACCATCGCAACCACTCGATGAGCTCTATGCTGCGTACTATTGCTTTCTAGATGGTGCCTTATTGTCTCTATTTACATTTGAAGATGAGCGGGAGATGCGACAACAAGCCGCTTTCCGAATCTTCAAGAAAGGTGTGGGTTGGAATGGATAAGGAAAAAGTCGCCTGGATTTCTCTTTTGTTCGCAGGATTGCTTGAAATCATTTGGGCAACGACGATGAAATTGTCTGAAGGGTTTACCGTTCTTGGTCCGACGTTATGGACGATTGTACTCTTGGTTGTCAGTTTCGGCTTACTCGCCAAAGCATTCCGGGTTTTACCTGCAGGTACAGGGTATGCCGTCTTCACGGGAATCGGAGCGGTTGGAACGGTGATTGTCGGTGCTCTTCTTTTTGACGAGGCGCTCAGCGGCTGGAAACTTTTACTTGTGACGACGTTGATCATCGGAATCATCGGGTTGAAACAAGTGACAGGAGGAGAAGAAGCATGAGTTGGGTATATTTGATCGGTGCAGGGATTGCTGAGATGACAGCCGTTTTCTTTATGGGGAAATCGAAAGGGTATCAAATTTTGAAATGGTCAATCTTATCGATTTTGTCGTTCGCGCTCAGTTTTTATTGGCTCTCGAAGTCGCTTGAAGACATTCCGTTAAGCTTGGCTTACTCCATCTGGGTCGGAATCGGAGCGGCAGGTGGCGTCATTCTAGGCATGCTCTATTTAAATGAGTCTAAAAGCCGCTGGCGAATCTTTTATCTAATGATGATTATCGGCAGTGTGGTCGGTTTAAAAGTTGTATCGTAAAGGATTGAAACAAGCTGAAAACGGGAATTGAATAATTCAGATTATGAGATGGAAGAAAGGGGCGGAAAACGATGCATCTTGTCGAGTTGCAGTCCGAACGTTTGCGGTTTGAACCGTACACGATCTCTGATTTCTATTTTGTTAAGTCGCTTCTCCAAGATCCTCGGGTGATGCGCTTCATCAGTCCGGATGGGAGACCGTATACAGACGAACAAACAATCGAATGGTTCGAACGTCAATTGGCCCGCTATGAAACGGGACGCCAGACGGGACTATTGAAGCTGATGACGTTCGAAAGTGATGAACCGATTGGTCATGCAGGTACGTTGCTTCATGAGTTAGACGGTAAACTCGAGCTAGAAGTCGGCTATTGGTTGTCACCGAAGCATTGGCATATGGGTTACGGACGTGAAGCGGCCGCGCGATTGATGCAGTATGCCTTCACTGAAGGAGAGAAGGAAATCATTTCACTCATTCATCCAGAAAACGTTCCGTCTCAGCGTGTGGCTAAAGCGAATGGTCTTCATTGGGACCGTGATACCTTATATCAGAACATGCTCGTCTCCGTTTATGCGGGTGATTTGGAACGCCTCTGCCGGCATATTGATCGCCAACAAATGACGCGTTAAAAAAATCTATAAAAAAATAAAAAAAGTTGTTGCCAACTTAATAGTTTCTTGATATATTAATAGTGTCCTTAAGAGAGGACACGACCTGATTCTGTAGCTCAGCTGGGAGAGCGCTACCTTGACAGGGTAGAGGTCGCTGGTTCGAGCCCAGTCAGAATCACTTGGGTGCCAAACCCTCGAGAAACCCACCGGAACATGGGTTTCCGCGAAGCCACTTCTTGCGAGAAGTGGCTCTTTTTTTGTATATTGACACGGCACGAAAGCAATTGGTATATTCCTCTCAATACATATAGAAACGGGGAATGCGACATGGTGCTAACGGGAACCCTCGTCAATGCCGGATTAATCGTCATCGGGTCATTGTTAGGTCTCTTATTTCACCGCATTCCAGAGCGTATGAAAGAAACGGTGACGGCAGCAATCGGGCTTGCGGTCATCTTGCTCGGCATTCAAATGGGGATGAAAAGTGAAAACTTTTTGATTGTCATCGGAAGTCTTGTCGTCGGGTCTGCGCTCGGGGAATGGTGGAAGCTAGATGAAGTATTGAATGAAATCGGCTACCGGCTTGAGCGGCGTCTTGGAAGTCAATCGAGTGTAGCGGAAGGGTTCGTTACGGCAACGCTCATCTTCGTCATCGGCGCGATGGCAATCATTGGGGCGCTCGATAGTGGATTACGTGGCGACCATGACGTCCTGTATACGAAAGGGTTGATTGATGGATTTACAGCCCTCGTGTTGAGTTCGACGCTCGGCATCGGTGTCATGTTTTCGGCCGTTCCGGTGTTATTGTATCAGGGTGGGATTGCACTACTCGCCATTCAAATCATGAAGTTCATTCCGGAGTCGCTCATGGACAGCTTCATTTTAGAAATGACTGCGACCGGTGGTGTGATGATCGTGGCGATTGGCTTAAACTTGGTCGGGATCACAAAAATTCGCGTGGCCAACTTATTGCCGGGAATTTTAATCGTGGCACTTATTGTATCGGTCATACAGATGACGACGTAAAAAATGGGCGGAAGCGTGGCTTCCGTCCATTTTTATGGTTTCTCAATTGTTTCATGATCTTCTTTGGCACTTTCGCGTAAGGCTGAAGACATCACATCGGCAAGGTTGCGGTCGCGTAGCACGCCGACTCCACGATCCGTCGGTCCACCTGGAGCAGCGACATCAGCAATGAGTTCGTTCGTCTCGCGTGTTTCGTGTGACAGCAACTCTGCAGAGCCTTTCATCGCCTGGGCGACAATTTGACGAGCCGTTGCTTCGTCGTATCCCACGTCGGTCAAGACCGGTGTCATCGCACCGACAATCTCATAGAAGAAAGCCGGGCTACAACCTGCGGCTGCCATGAATGCCGACATCGTCTTCGCATCCGTGATGGCCGTTCGACCGACACGTTCAAAGAGGGCAGTCGCTTTTGTACGATCTGTCTCATCTGTTTCAGGACCGAACCATAAGCCTGTCATCCCGCTCCGATATGCGACAGGCGTGTTTGGCATCGCGCATACGGCAGGAAGCCCTGAAGCTTCTTCTAATTGACTCGGTTCGATGTGTGCCGCGACAGATACAAGAAGTGGGGTGTTCCACTCTTTCGACTCCACGTATGGAATGACACCGTCCGGTTGCATCGCTAATACGACGATCTCATAGTCGTTGACATTTTCTTCTTCAACGATGTGTACGCCGAGTTCGTCTTGTAGTGCGAGCAATCGTTCCCGGTCGCTTCGGTTCGTCATCGTGATGTTTGTCGGTTCGATCCCAGAGTCAATCCATCCTCGAACGAGTGCCTCACTCATAGATCCTGCGCCGACCATTAGTAATTGTTTCATCATCCGTCACCTCTTCTTTTCGATTCGGTCAATAGTTATGTTGACTATCATAACAAACCTGCTCTCGAATATCGCCCATCTTGCTCATTTGTAAGGAGATGGAAAAGGATTTGATACATAAAACGATGCACATGACAAACGTTTCAAATCGCGCTATGATGGCACTAATTCAAAAGAGTGAGGCGAAATCGTGTGAAACGTGTACTAGTAAAAGGGATTCAAGGTTATCAACGTTTTATTTCACCATTAAAGCCGCCGACATGCCGATTTTATCCGAGCTGTTCGCATTATGGGATCGAAGCAATTGAAAAACACGGGGCCGTCAAAGGGAGTTATTTAACCGCTCGCCGACTGATCCGTTGCCAACCGTTTCACCCAGGTGGGCTCGATTATGTACCGGATACATTTGATTGGAAAGCGCCTTTACAACGAGAGAAGCCTGAGTCGCAGCGAGACGAGTGAATTCGTCTCGCTGTTTGTATACAGATGTACGTTTCGAACAGTTGTTTTAGCACAATACTTTTGCATTGTTCTAAGTATTCTGAAAAAATAGGGATGTACACTATTTTTCGGGGAAAGGGGATACTTTGTATGGGGCAATCATTTAGTGAATGGGTGAGTACGGCATCCAATTTTGTATGGGGACCACCGCTTTTAATTTTGCTTGTGGGGACAGGCATTTACTTGACGGTGCGTCTAGGGGGAATTCAAATCACCAAATTACCGTATGCATTGAAATTGGCGTTTTCGAAAAACCAGGATCAATCCTCTAAAGGGGATATCAGTCACTTCCAGGCGCTCATGACTGCGCTTGCGGCGACCGTCGGTACGGGGAATATCGTCGGGGTGTCGACAGCGGTTGTATTAGGAGGACCAGGAGCCATCGTATGGATGTGGGTGTCCGGATTCTTTGGGATGGCAACAAAATATGCGGAAGCTGTTCTGGCTGTTAAGTATCGGGTCACCGATGAACGCGGTCAGATGGCTGGTGGACCGATGTACTATCTGGAACGAGGATTGAATCAACGTTGGTTAGCCGTAGCATTTGCGGCATTTGCCTCGATTGCGGCGTTCGGGATTGGGAATGGGGTCCAAACGAACTCTGTCGCACTCGCGCTCAAAACGACATTTGACGTACCACTCTACATATCTGGTATTCTGATCATGATTTTTACAGGGGCAGTCATTCTTGGAGGCGTGCGTTCGATCGGAAAAGTAGTCAGCTATTTTGTTCCTGTCATGATCGCCTTTTATTTAGGTAGCGGCCTATTGATCATGATTATGAACTACTCGCTTATTCCAGATGCATTCGCGCTGATCTTTAGCAGTACGTTCAGTGCAGAAGCCATCGGTGGAGGCGCGATTGGGGCAGCTATTCGTTACGGGGTCGCACGTGGTGTGTTCTCAAACGAAGCAGGTCTTGGTTCCGCTCCGATTGCTGCAGCGGCAGCGAAAACAGATATGCCTGGTCGTCAAGCGCTCGTCTCGATGACACAAGTCTTCTTAGACACGCTTGTCGTCTGTTCGGTGACAGGGTTGACACTCGTCATGGGTGGTCAAATCGGGACAGGACTAGAAGGGGTCGAATTGACTTCGGCCACATTCGAATTGTTCCTCGGTCCGGCAGGTGGCTACATTGTTACGATCGGTCTCGTCCTATTCGCTTACTCGACCGTTCTCGGTTGGTCGTATTACGGCGAACGGTCCATCCATTACTTGTTTGGGCAAAAGTCGATTCTTCCATATCGGATTGCTTTCGTGCTCGTCGCCGGTCTCGGTGCCATGACGACCAATTTGAATTTGGTATGGGCGCTATCCGACGTCTTCAACGGTTTGATGGCCATTCCGAACTTGATTGGTCTCTTGTTCTTGTCAGGCGTTGTCATTGCCGAAACGAAACGATTCAATCAACAGCTTGAAATTGAGAATCGAAAGGTATCTTAAACGCATCGACGCCATCCTCATGAATCAGAGGGTGGCGTCTTTTGTTTTGCTTCCAATTCATCAAGTCGTGCTTTTTGTAAGTGGTCAAATACTTTTGTGATGAAACCGACCATAATGCCGACCCCCGTTAACACATATCCGATTGTGAAAATTTTGCCGATATCTGTCTGAGGGGCGAAGTCACCATATCCGATGGTCGTCAATGTGATGACGCTGAAGTAAAGTGCGTCCAACCAACGCATCGCCTCGAACCGTGTGTAAAAAAGCGTACCGGACAGAACGGTAAGAAAGGCGAGGCTAAATAACACTTGAAACTCGGGGTCGCGGAGACCGCGCCAAATTCCGCGGACAATCCGGCGTAACGTCAGTAAGAACGGTAGCATGTCACTCGCTCCTTTCGATATTAGGTTTGTTCGCTAACAACGGGGGAACATCCTTTATAGTTCGAAAAAAGAGAAAGGGTGAGTAGGATGGGGAAAGTCATTCCAAAGCAAGAAGGGCTCGACCATAGTGTCGATTTTCTACGGGAAGGATATTTATTTGTGGCGAATCGACGTAAAAGTTTTCAGTCGAATATTTTTGAAACGCGTTTGCTCGGAGAACGCGTGATTTGTCTCGGAGGAGAGGACGCTGCTGCCTTGTTCTATGATGCGGACAAATTTACACGTCAGGATGCCGCGCCGAAACGTCTTCTCAAAACCCTATTCGGGGAAGATGGGGTGCAAACATTGAATGGGACGGCCCATACACACCGAAAGCGAATGTTCATGTCATTGATGACGAAGGAAAACATCGATCGTCTGCTTCGGCTAACGGACCGTGAATGGAGACGGATTCGACATGCTGGAGAAGAAATCGTTTTATATGACGAGGCACAACAGGTATTGATGAAAGCCGTCTGTGAGTGGGCGGGAGTTCCGCTTGCACGAGACGAAGTAGCGAAGCGGACCGATGAAATGAGATTGTTATTTGAATCGGGTACTTCGTTAGGTCCAACTTATTTGCAAGGGCGGAAGGCAAGGAGTTCGGCCGAAGCGTGGATTCGACAGATGGTCAAAGAAGTACGGTCAAATCGATTGTTACCGAATGAACAGACGGCACTTTATGAGTTCTCGTGGCATCGAGATGAATCTGGTGAGTTGTTGCCTGAAGAAGTAGTGGCTGTCGAAGTGTTAAACATTATACGACCGACTGTTGCCATCTCGGTCTATGTCCTTTTTACGGTTCTAGCGCTTTATCAATTCCCTAAAGAAAGAGAACAAGTAAAGCAAGGACAGGTGTCGAAAAAGGCCTTTGTCCAAGAAGTGAGACGTTTCTATCCGTTCTTTCCTGTTGCGGCAGCTCGAGTCAAAACCGATTTTGAATGGGACGGATATACGTTTACGGAAGGAACGCTGACGCTCCTTGATCTTTACGGAACGAACCACGACTCCTCGATTTGGGTAGAACCTGATCAATTTAATCCCGCTCGCTTTATGGACTGGAAGGAGAGTCCGTTCAATTTTATCCCGCAAGGAGGAGGAGACGTGGATTTTGGACATCGTTGTGCAGGGGAGCATGTGACGATTGCGATTCTAGAACAAGTCATTGAGTTGTTTACGAAGGAGTTCTCGTATACCGTTCCTCCTCAAGATTTGAGTTATAGCTTCGTTGATATGCCGAGTCTACCGAAAAGTAAACTGCGTTTGACTGATGTAAAATGAATCGAATAAGCAAACGCCTACTCTTGATGGAGTAGGCGTTTAGTATGGAGTGCGGTTTATTTCGTTTGCAAATTGAGACGCTTTGAAATCGGACGGATTGGGACGGACGGGTCAATCATTCGGTTATCCCGTTTCGGTTCATCCGTGCATTCAATCTGCCAATCGGCGTCATGAAGCTCTTTTAGTCCGACGGCAATGTCATAAAGCGAATAGTTCGCATTCCCGTTTAGCTGATAGATGCCGGGTCCGCGTTTCGTCAAGATTTCGAATAAAGCTTCCGCTGTATCCGGTAAAAATGAGCAAGATGGATACCAATGCTCACTCGCTTGTATGACCCCTCGTTGTTTCATCTCGCTCGTAAAATAGTCCATCATATTGTTCGATCCGGCTTCATCCCCAATCTGCCATCCAAGACGAACAATCTGAGCACCCGGGTTGACACGAACGATGGCTCGTTCGCAGTCACGTTTATACTTTCCGTAGTCATCTTCAGCATCTGGCGCCGTGTCCGGTGAAATCGGTCCAGTCACATCATCTGAAAAAATCGACACTGTACTCGTGAACAAGAACGGAATCTTCATCTCCCCACATAAACGAGCGAGCGTCTCGGCCCATTCAACCGGTCCCATACCGATATGTAAAAAATAGTCCGGGCGGATGCTTTCAATGAATTGTCGCATCTCCTGCTCGTCTGTCGTGGACACTTGCTCACGATTCCATGCAATCCCCTCAATGCCATGACGCTGTAACGCTTCGGCAACAACCGGTGCTACCGTGCCGTTCATTCCAGTAATGATTGCTTTCATTTCATTTCGCCCCTTTCTCTCTATATCATGCCACAAAACGGGCGTGGACAAACAAACGATGTGTTTGCCTATGCTAGACTAGGTGATGGAGGGATCAATGATGAATATTCGACAAGCAACGAAGCAAGACTGTACACAAATCGCACCGCTCATGTATCAGGCAATTCATGACATCGCGTATACGTTGACGGGGTCAACGAATACCGATGAAGTATTAGAGCGATTGGCGATGTGGGTGGAAAAACCGAAGAATCGTTTAAGCCACGAAAATATATGGGTCGCCGATGTAGAAGGGGAAGTGGCGGGAATGATCATTTCGTATCGAGGGGACGAGGCGGAAGCATTAGATCGCCCGATTCGGGAATGGTTAAAGGCGCATGGGAGCAAAGTGGAATTAGATGTTGAGACGGAAGGGTTCGTTCAATACATCGATTCACTCGCTGTACTAGAGGCGTATGGTGGTCGTGGCATCGGGACGAAGTTGATTGAACAGATCTGTACTGTCGCGGCAGAACGTGGTGTCCCGGCCGTCACCTTGAACGTGGATCAAGACAATCAAGCGGCTCATCGGTTGTATACGCGACTCGGATTCCACAAAGAAAAGGAAATGATGATTTCGGGATCTCGTTTTGACTATATGAAAAAAGAGACACGCTCGACTCCTTTCTCGGTCTAAAAGCGGATGCGCAAACGCTCGTTCTCGACTATACTAAGTGCTTGAGGAAAGATATATGTAAAGGAGATACATTATGGAGTGGAAGAACATTTGGCGGGGAATGGCCATGGGAACGAGTGATTTGATTCCTGGTGTAAGCGGCGGTACCATCGCAGTTATTTTAGGCATCTATGATCAATTGATTGAAGCAATCAGCGGTGTATTCAGCCGATATTGGAAAAAGTATATTGGTTTCTTAATCCCGCTAGCGATTGGGATGGGAACAGCCATCATCGCCTTAAGTCGGATTATCGAGTATTTGTTGCTCGAATATTATGCGCCGACACAATTCTTCTTTATCGGATTGATTTTAGGGATCATTCCGTTACTTTTTGTAGAGTTTAAGTCACGTGCATCGATTCGTCCCATTCATGTGATTGCCATGATTGTAGCAACGGTACTCGTAGCGAGCATGGCGTTTCTCAATCCGGTTGATTCGTCTATCATTACGGACGTTACCTTTGGAACAGCGCTCCTCTTGTTCTTGTCTGGGTGGTTAGGAAGTATGGCGATGTTACTTCCTGGAATCAGCGGATCATTCGTATTGTTGCTGATTGGGGTATATCCGACAGTGATCAGCGCCATCTCGAACTTCAATTTGCTCATTATCGGAATTGTTGGGGCAGGCGTTGCGGTCGGCTTTATTGTTAGTAGTAAAGTGATTCGCTATTTGTTGGCGAATTTCCCAGGAATGACGTTTTCGGTCATCATCGGATTGGTAGTGGGTTCGCTCGCTGTCGTATTTCCAGGAGTGCCGGCCACAGGTCTCATGTGGGCACTCAGTGTCATCGCGTTCATCGCAGGGATTGTTGTCGTCCGATTGCTCAGTCGTTACTCCGTATAAAACAGCAAGGAGTCCGGGATCACCGGACTCCTTTTTAATAGATAAACGGAAATAATCGTTTGCGTGACTTTGACCATGATACATACGATTGACCGAAGTGACGGGTCAGCATCCCTTCCTCAATCCGAATCCGATATAGTAACGCAAGAGCCGTAAGACCGGTACCGATCAAAGCGACTGCCCAATGAAGAAAATACAATGAGAAGCCTAACGTAATGAATAATAATCCTGTGTATAAGGGATGGCGTAAGAAACGATAGGGGCCAGAGCTGACGAGCTCGTCTTGAGGACGAACGACAACGTGTCGGGTGAATTGATGACGAAGGTGGAAAATTCCCCAATACCGTAATGATACACCCGCTATGTAAAACGAAAGAGCAAGTATGCGTTGAGCCATTGATGGACGCGCCTCAACAAAGATTGAATAGATGATAGACAAAGAGAACATGACAATCATCGTCGACGCTACGAAATAAAAGCTTTTTCGCTCGACGGAACCATCCGTTGCCTCTTTACGATTACGAAATTTCCATGTCTCCACAAGCCAAAAACAGGACACGATGATCAATGCAAGATCCATCCACTCCATAGCGCACATCCTTCCTTTTGATTCATCTTTCCTTACCCGACCTTCGATGAAGAAAAACCAAAGGAGGATAGTGTTGGGAAAAAGTTTGTAAAAGCCAAAGAAACGGGTTATCATCTAATGAGAATGATTATCATTTTTAAGGTGAATAGATCATCTACATAGAAGGGAAGGATACGACGATGGGCGAAGAACAATTCGACGTGACGATTATCGGTGGGGGTCCGGCAGGGTTATATGCTGCTTTTTATAGTGGATTACGAGGCATGAAAACAAAAATAATCGAATTTCAACCTCAACTAGGTGGAAAGCTGCACGTTTATCCAGAAAAAATGGTGTGGGATGTAGGGGGGCTCCTTCCGACGACGGGAGCAAATCTGATCGATCAACTCGTCCAACAAGGCCTCACCTTTTCGCCGACGGTCATCCTAGGGGAGAAAGTGGAGTCGATTTCAAAACGCCAGGATGGATTATTCGGGATCGACACGTCGAATGGTCATCACGTATCTAAAACGGTGATTGTCGCGACCGGGAGCGGCATTCTGAAACCACATAAGGTTGAAATCAGCGGAGCAGAGCGATTTGAATTGTCAAACCTTCATTATACGGTCAAGTCACTGGAGCGGTTTAAAAGGAAGCGCGTCTTGATTTCAGGTGGCGGAAATAGTGCCGTCGATTGGGCCAATGCACTCGAGCCGATTGCGGAGCAAGTCATTTTGGTTTATCGAAAAGAAGAGCTCGGAGGTCATGAAGCGCAAGTCGACAAGATTAAAGAAAGTCGAGTCGATTGTTGCCCCCAGTCAAAAGTCACGGACTTGATTTCTCATGATGGGCAATCGATTCAGCAAGTGCTGTTAACACAGATTGACACGGGAGAAACAAGTGTGGTCGATGTCGATGAGGTCGTCATCAATCACGGGTATGAACAAGATGCGGAACTCCTTCGGAACAGTGAATTGAACGTCGAAATGGTCAATGGATTTTATGTGAAAGGGAACGCGGGGAGTGAGTCATCCGTTCCGGGATTATATGCTGCAGGTGATATTCTGACGCATGAAGGGAAGGTCCATTTGATTGCAGGGGCATTCCAAGATGCGGCGAATGCGGTGAATCGGGCCAAAACGTATATTGACCCGAATGCGACCGCTACGGCAATGGTCTCTTCTCATAACGAACGTCTAAAAGAAAAGAACCGTCAAATCATAGAAAATACTTTGTTGAAGCAGTAAGAGCGACGTCTCTTACTGCTTTTGCGTAGGATAATCACAAAGCTCGGTGATGACACCGCCCGAATGACGTGGGTCCATATAGATCAAACGGCGACCCTTTGCGGTCGTACGTAGTGTATCTTCTAAAAAAGTGATGCCATTTTGTTTGTGTGTAGCGATGGCGATGTCTAAATCTTCTACACGATATGCGATGTGATGGACGCCTTTTCCTCGTGTTTTCATGAAACGCGCGATCGGGCTCGTATTACTTGTTGGGCGCAACAATTCGATGACATCTTCACCGATGTGAATGACAGCTAGCTCGGTTTCCACCCCAATGGCTGTATTCGTATAACGGTCAATCAGCTCTCCACCAAGCACAGTTGTATAAAATGTGATCGCTTCGTCTAAATCACGGACGGCGATTCCAGTATGATCGATTTGCATAAACATTCCTCCTCAACCTTCAGTTTGCCTAAAGTTGAACAAAATGTCACTTCACAACGTTTCGACCATATCCGATATACTAAGAGAGGGAGGGACAGCGAAATGAACGGAAAAATCACAATGGGATTGGTGGGCATGTTCGCCCTAGTATCATTTGTGTTTGGACTCTCGCTTGCGACGTTTGTCGATTATCGCATCAATGAAGAGCAAGTTGTGCTCGAACGGTTAACCACCCATAAACAGATTGGTCCGACAGAGTTGCTGTCTACCGAGGTCGATTTTCATTTGAATGGATCGAATTATGCGATTCGTTTCAAGGATGAACCGAACATCACGTATTGGTTCAGTGTCGTAGATCGTCAAATCAAATTTGATCGGATTGAATCGCTCGATTTGAGAGACACGGGACTCCGGACAGAACTGTTTAAGGAAATGCCGCCTTTGGCGATGGAGTCGACAACTGCTGCAGAATAAAAGACGTCGAATGAACAACTTTTTCGTGTGAGAACGAGTTGATACAATCGACGTGTGTAGCACTTGTTGTGTAAGCATATATATCCCGCCTGACGACACTTGAGCACCTTGCTTTCGAAGTGCAAAATTCAAGTCAGATTGCAGGTTAGTCGTAGAAATACGAGCCTCGTCGATATATCTGAACGCATCGTAAAACTTTTGTTGAAGAAAGGAAAGGGCATCCCGCAACATAGACTCGTCACAATCTAATTGAATTTCTTGGACGCACACGTGATACATATGTAGTCGTACTTTCATGATTCCGATTGGTTGGTGACACCAGTTTAATGTGTAGAACAGTGTTTGTTGCCGAGTTGCATGTGCGAATTGTTCATCCGTCATCGGGATGGCGCCCGGCAAGACATGACAATGCGCATTACGAAAAGTGAGCCAATCCGCTCTACGTGAATAGTCTATCAATTCGAGGGTCCAGTACGTATGCGATGCTTTCTCACAAGGAATGAATGGCAAGTGATACGTATTCGTTTGATGGAATACTTGAAACCCAGTTGCCTCATATATTCGAAGCTTATCTTGATTATGATAGTCCTCTTCCTGAAGATAGTACGTAATCGGGTGTGTGGTTTCTCGACTTCGTTCATACATGATTCGGTCAAGCAACCCGCGAAACACATGACGATCAATATATGAGACCTTTGAGAGTTGAATGATTTGAAACGCTTCTAGATGTTCGTCGTTCGCAGCGAATGCAGCTAACGGTATATCTTTATTTAAGGCGCTATACACGTGATGATGGGGCGGCAAAGAAAGAAGCGGGGGTGTCTTCGATAAAGGGTATAATGTTTGAATGGAGATACGTTTCTGGATAGGTAATTGCCTACATTCTACAAAGCGTAGCGCTCGTTTCAAGGAGAATCCTTCTTTCTGTATGAGTTAATAAGTACAATTAAATTGTAAGCGCTATCTTACTTAAAGTTGTATGGCATTCTCATGAAACCTGATTGATGAAAATAATCAACAACTTTCATAAAAACATGAAATTAAATAGATTGTAAGCATCCGATTCAGAAAAACTGATTAGTTACGCTGATAGATCTGTGAGTTTCGTCAAATGTCAGACGTGACGTGAGGTGAAGACATGATATACTTAATCACAATGAAACCAATCAATTAGGAGTTTATGATGAAATATATTTATCAACTGATTCTCGTCGCTATGTTGTTCATGATTGCTGCTCCGACTACGGTTATGGCCGAAACTGAACCCGTAGTGATTCACGAGAACATCATTGTCGAAGAAGAGGTAGAGATTCACGAAGGATTTCAATCACCCAATGAGATGGTGTATGTCTTCGTATTAATCGTGTTATTATCCGTCGTTGGTTTAGGGATTATGAACACGATCGAATAACGTGAAAACGTTCACAAAAACGCAATAAGTCGTTTGGTAACGGTTACAAACGTTGCTTTATACTTATATGTGTAGGAAGAAAGTTCTGCACCAACTTTCTGTCCTCCTTTTCAAATGAACACCCCTCGTTCATATCATGTATTGGAGTCAACCGATGTCATCGATTGACTCCCTTTTTTTGTCTGATCTAAAATCGAATACGTTTTTCTTTTGCTAATCGTTTTAATCGTTTTGTTTCATCCGTATGACCATGGCTCTCTAAGAAATCGACGTATACACGGAACGGTTCGGAACGATGTGAAAAGAAAGGGATATACTCTGAAAATAGCTTCTGTTCGGCTTCTTGTAAGTTACCTTCGGCGACGAGGAGGCGGAGCTCTAACATTTTAAGAGCTTGATAGTTTTCAAGTGCGGTATCTTCTGTCTGGGATTTTTCTAACATCCGCTCACACAGTTTGAGAATGCGTGCGTGAAGAATCTTTCTCGTGTTGGCTTGGCTGTGTTCAATCGGCAAGGTTGATAGTAAATCGATTCGTGTGGAATCCACGTCTTTTGGCACGTGGAGGGCAGTATATAAAGCGCGGTCAATCCAGACGGTATCAAAGGGTGCGTCTAGTTGGTAGTAGTGGATGAGTTTTTGGAGCATCGTGACTTGTGAGATTTTCAATAGGCGAAACGGATCGCTCGTTGAAAAGAGAGGTTCTTCTCCGGCTGACGTTGACAGAAGATAAAACATCTCTTCATACATCGTGCGTGCCTCTGTATATTCTTCGGCATAGTGGGCTAAATCACGGATGATTTTTTTTGCGTGGATATACCAATTTTTTTGATCACGATCGGACATGACTTGATTGGGACGAATATATAAATGTTCATATGCTGAATCGACAAAACGTTCAGCTAACGTAATCGTTTGTGAGAGCGAATGACGCTCTTCCGAATGTTTTTTTTCTTTATAGCGTGTGAACTGGCTGATCATAAAATCAAAGTCTTGATCATCAATCACATCTTTTGGAGTATGACGATACATCTCGACCAATAAATCACGTAACGTCGCCTCACCATATTGCTCCAATAACATGCGTAATTTTCCGATGCGCATCAGCTCTCCTCCTTTCATTCATACTTATTGTATGCATCTCTGATTTGGGCAGACACCAATTAATATTCCTTTCCCGGATTTCATCTGAAACAATCATATGGTCTCATGCTTAAGACGGATTTTCCTTAGAAACGTTGTCAGATCAATGCGGGTTCGGGATAATAGAGAAAAATTGATAAAGTTGAGGATTGAAAATATGAAAGATGATCAACGTTTATCGCGTGTAGAACGTAGAAAGCGCGAACTCGAACAACAAGAACTCGAAGCGTCTCGTTTGAATCATGAGCAATCAACGAACGAGCGACAGAATATAAATGAAGTATCGGAGCCGGATCGACATCAAGAAAGGACGACTTCTCAGTCGGAGCATCCTTTCTTAAACGAGAAATCGTCAGAAGCGTCGAAGTCAACCCAGGGAACATCGAAAAACCGGCGAAAACGGATGCCTCGAATGCTGTCATTCTCAAAACCAAAGCGCAAAACGTCTCGACCTAAGTCAAATCATGCTGCGCAGCAATCGAGACCGTCCAATCCGTCAAAACCATCAAAACGTGAAGTCGAGCAATCAGCAAAACCAACAAATAAACGAAAGCGTAAATGGAAAGGGAAAGTGGCCCTTCTTCTCATTCTCATGTTGCTTGTCGGAGGGTATGTCGCGACTTCTCCGTTCACGTTCCTCATTATGGGAAGTGACGCACGGGTGGGGGAATCCCTCTCGGGGTCCCGCACAGATTCTCTGCAATTGATGGAATTTGTCCCTCGTTCACGCACTGTTCAAAACGTGTCGATTCCACGCGATACGTATACCGCCATTCCATGTGAGCCAGACCGGGATGGCGATAAAATCACCCATGCTTTCGCTTATGGTGGTGCAACGTGTGCGGTAGGTGCTGTTGAAGGACTGACCGATTCGTCGGTTGATGGACAAGTCGTGATCACATTTGAGTCGTTCATGGAATTGATCGATTTGATTGGTGGTGTCAATGTGACGGCAACACACTCGTTTAGTGAGAAAGGGTTCAACCAGACGTATGAGTATACAGAAGGTGTCTCTTACGCAATGGATGGAGACATGGCACTTGCCTATGCGAGACACCGTAAGTCGGATACGGACGGTGCCCGTTCGAATCGTCAAACCGAAGTCATGACAGCCGTCGCAGAAAAATTGGCTAGTCCTTCGGGTTGGACGAAGATTCCGGCAACGTATCGTTTCATGAAAGAGGAAATGGGTCTTGAGATGAATGTCTTACAAATGGCGTCTGTCGGGCTCACGATGATTTCGAACCCGGACGTGAATAAGATGCAAGTTGAAGGACAAGATGCTTATATCAACAATGTCTATTACTACGAACCGTTAGAAGAAAGTGTGCAATCCATTCGGGATGCCCTCGATTTATCGATGTGGGGCACGGTCAGATAATTTTAAGAAAAGGGTTTGATTCTGACTTGAAAGAGGAATTTTAAACAAATGAACTACTCTTTTGAGGAGGGAAATTTGAATGAAAGTATTAGTCATTGGAGCAACAGGAAAGATCGGGAAACGTGTATTGAAAAGTCTAGCGAAGACCCATCAAGTGACCGCTTTAATTCGTTATCCTGAACTACAAGCAGAGTACGAGAAAATGGGTGCGCGCGTATTGACGGTTGATGTCGAGAAAGAACTTGAGAAAAAAGTTCATGAGGCGACAAGTGGACAAGATGCAGTCATCATTGCGGCGACTGCTGGCGCAGACGGATCGAGTACCGAAATTGAACTGCTCGACCGAAACGTCGATGCTGCTAAAAAAGAACGAGTACGTCACGTCGTCTTGCTCAGTGCATATGGCGCGGACCAACCGAATGCCGCACCAAAGGAACTCTTTAACTTTCTGTCAGCCAACAATGCCGCCGACGAATACATCGAACATAGCGGTTTGAACTATACGATCATTTGCCCAGTGACCATTGTCGATGAACCGAGTAAAGGTTCCATCGAAGCATCTGAAGACTTGAATGATGCGGACGGTGCGACGATTTCCGAGACAGATGTCGCGACTGTCATCTCTGCATCTCTTGACAACCGTGGACTATACGGTCGCCGAATCGAAATCAAGTCGGGTAGTACGCCGATTAATGAAGCGCTTGATTTTGAAGGCCGTGGAGAAGTGGCGAACGGAGGTAGAACGACGTTACGCCGACCACAACGATCATAACGAGTTGAGGAGAAGATGACATGGAACGAAAATTGTATAAAGATCAGAATAATAAAATGATTGCCGGAGTCTGTTCGGGGCTCGGGAACTATTTAGGAGTGGACGTCACGATCATGCGTGTTCTGTTTGTGGCAATGGCACTCTTAGGTGGTCCAGGGCTTCTGATTTATATCGTTCTGGCCATCATCATGAAAAAGCCGCCATCAGAATATGAGGCGGAACAAGAAGATCGTTTTTAACGAAAACAAGCAATCCGACATGACTGTCGGATTGCTTTTATTTTTCGATGTATAAGGTGTAGCTTGCTTCGAACGTCTCGTCTGGGGCAAGGAGTTGAACCCCTTCTTTGCGTAGAAAATCTTTTCGGTGTCCTTTGTAATCTGCGTGACCGAACCACGGTTCAAGACAAACGAATGGAGCATCCTTATGGGGTGGTGACCAAATGCCAAAGTGAGTAAATGAAGGGCTTTCCATCACGATTGCCGTTCCTGACGGTTGATGACGTAGCGTGGCGTACTCCACATTTTCGAAAATCAATGCATCGTCGTCAAATAGAGAACGGGTAAGTGGGATGTATTGCCGTTCGCCTAGTGGTTGATAGGCTCCTGTCAAATAAGGTCCTTCTAATAGATAGCGGTCAAGTGTACGTACTTCTCCGAAGTCGATCGTATAGTCCTCGAACGCACCACCCTTGAAAGGGATATTGAATGCGGGATGACCACCGATACTGAACGGTAACATGGTTTCCCCTGGATTATGAACATGATAGGTGACAATGACTTCTTCTCCTACAAGTTGATACGATACGTTCAGAGTAAACGGGAAAGGGTAATGTTGTCTTGATTCAGGTGTATCTTTCAAGGTGAAACGAACGGAAGTTTCATTCGATGATTCGATGTCGAAAATCGCGTCACGAGCAAATCCGTGTTGACTCATCGTATACGTATTGCCTTCATATACATATTGATCATCCAATAACCGCCCGACAATCGGGAAAAGAATGGGGGCCTGTCGTCCCCAAAACGTCGGATCACCTTGCCATAAGTATTCCGTTTCGTCTATTTTCCAACTAGTCATCTCAGCACCCTGTGCTTTTAACGTAATCTGAACATTTTTGTTTTGAAGTTGCACAATACATACGCTCCTTTACGGTTTGTGATAAGTTAAGTGTAGAAATCTTAAGTAAAACAAACAAGGGGTAAATGATGCGCTTACAAAGAATCGTAATCGGAACGCTCATCCTTCTATTGATTGCTGGGCTTGCCTACAAGGGCTACGAAGAATATATGACGACACAAAAGAAAGAAGAAGCGGTTCCAATCGTCCAAAATGAATCGGTATTAGGAGGGCTCGAAGTGGGGCAACAAGCTCCCGACTTCACCTTGAATACGCTAGAGGGGGAGAGTCTGACCCTTTCACAGTTCCAAGGACAGCCGGTAGTCATTAATTTCTGGGCTTCTTGGTGCCCGCCTTGTCGAGATGAGTTCCCTGAACTGGTTTCGTTTGAAGAAGCGACAGGCATTCCGGTTCTCGGTGTGAATGTCACCAAAAATGAACGACGAGGAAAAGCGGACGTCGAGGCTTTTTTACAAGAGTACCCGGTTGATTTTCCAATCTTGTTAGATGAAGAAGCGGTCGTAGAGCAACAGTATCGTGTCGTCGCGCTACCGACAACGTACGTGTTAGATGAACAAGGAGTCATTGTGGCGAAGCAGACAGGTCCCGTCGACGAAGCGTGGATTCAGCAACAGATCGAAAAGACGTCAATGTGATATTTCAAAAAAG